>CAZBBQ010000266.1:1361-2485 GCA_964489745.1 uncultured Desulfobacteraceae bacterium | reverse complement strand
AGATTCTGCTTGCTGTCTGATAATAGGAATTTGTAATCGGTGATTAGACGCATTGAGAATAGATTCTGAAAGGCCAGACGCCTCATTCCCCAATGCGAGCAGGAGTTTATCTTGACAGTAAAGCATTGATGGATCTTTCATGCCTTTAAGATCTGCTGCTATCAGGGAATATCCAATTTTTTTCAGTTTCTCTACGAATTCAAGGTAGTGGGCTGTTTTTCTTATCCAAACTGATAATATTGCACCTGCAGTTGATTGAATGCATTTCTGGGAAAGGGGGTCGGCGCATTTATTGGAAAGAATAACCCCGGAAAAATTGAAGGCCGCGGCAGTGCGCATGAGAGTGCCAACATTCCCTGGGTCTTGAATATCTTCGAGCAATAAAATTTTTGTTCCGATAGTGTCCGGTAAATAGTCGGAGAATGTATTACGGGGAAGACGAACAACTGCAATAGTTCCCTGGGGGGTACTTGTTTGGCTGATTGAGCGAAACTGGCTGTCAGTAACATACCGAATAGAATAATTATGGTACTCAGGGGATGGTTTTTCTATTGCTATAATTTCAATTATTTCATCCGGATGGGTTGTAATGATCTGTTTGATGGCCCTGTCCCCTTCGACAAGAAATGCTCCGGCTTCAAGGCGACCTTTTTTTGTGGCACAATTTTTATACCATTTTAAGGACTTTAAGGGCATAGTTTTTACTACTCATTGCATTGTTAGGCAGCGATATTTATATCCATGATGTGTAAGGCCATAATGACCACCTTCTGTTCCCGATATTCAGTGTGCTCAACAACGGACCAGCCGAGGCTGGCAAAGAACCCTTTTCTGTCTGGAGTAAATAAGTACAGTGTCTCTATACCTAACTCTACAGCTTCCTCAATAACACGCTCAACAAGGGCAGTGCCGATTCCTTGACCTCGGTTTTCTGGAAGTACATATATACTCGCAAGCCAGGGAGAGAGATCCATGCGGGTATCCATATCGTGCGCAATAAGGCTCGCAGATCCCAGAAGAATTCCTCCGGACAGGGAAATAAAGGTCGTGGGTATTTGTTCTCTACCAAGGTGTGTCTGAAGGTTGGTAATGCGTTTTTCGACAGAATCACCAGGATTGAAATA
>CAZBBQ010000266.1:0-1261 GCA_964489745.1 uncultured Desulfobacteraceae bacterium | reverse complement strand
TATTATACTGTTTTTTCGCTAAATTCCAATAGTAATCAGTATTGACGTTGCCTTTCCCGTAAGCTTCATGCCAACCTTCAGGCACAGGCATCTGCTCATATAAATCTTTGCGCCGAGCTTCAAGCAACATTCTTGGTTTATTCATGAAATCAGCTCCACACAGAATATTTTTATTTGACTTTGATGATAATTTTCTTAACCACTGAATCCCGGTATCGTCTCTTAGTAAGTGATGATCAATAATTAAGGTATCAACACTTTCTGAAAGCCTTGAAGCATTGTGCCATGCTTTTCTAATTTGATCTTTGGAAAGTATAGATAAATAAAGGGGAGGGCCGCTCGCTAACACTATATCTGGTTTCCAGGATACTATTTGAGAAATAGATTCATCATTGAGAAGTTGAATATCAGATGCGTGCACAAATACACAATCTTCTTCGATTTTGGTCATCATCACAGTCTCTAAATTATTATCAGCCTTTCCATGGGGGACTGCCTTGGAAAAACGTAAAACCTTTTGCTCTGTTTCTTCTGCTGGAATCAGTTTTTTATCCAAGGCAAGAGAAAGGGACTCTGCCCGCTTCTTTTCAGTCGGAGAAAGGTGTGATAGCTTGGCCCATATTTTGGCCTTTGGATTTAAGCCAGTTATTTTTTCAATATTCAGTTGATAAGGATTTGCATCTACTAAGGGAATATGGTCACCGTGAAAGTGGCTGATTACTATATCAGTAGCCTGGGACCATGCTTTGATAATCTTTTTTTGTATTTTTTCATCGACTGCCACTTGAAAAGGATGAGGAAGCAATTTGTATCGCATATAACCCAATGCTATGCCCGGGTCGATTAATATTTTTTGATTTTTAGTTGTAACAAAACAGCAAAGACCTCGTACCCCTAAAGATTCTGTCCCCAAAATTTCAATTTTCATTGGCTTTTAGTATCCATTTTCACTTTCTTTTATTATCTCCCTTAATGAGGCTTAATTTGGGTACCTCCAATACTGGTTGGTTTGCCTTCATCCGTATCCAGTTGATAGCACCTAATACAGTTGGTTGCTGAACGATGCGGAGTTGCAATGCGAATTTTCCTGGAAAGTTTAGCATCATTATACCAATCAGTATAGTGATAATGCCTTGACCTGGCAGAACTAACATTGCAAGACCAGCTATGATAAAAGTGAGGCCAAGAAGATTCTTGAGAGCCAGGACTAAAATACGTATAGACGAATACCGTCTATAAAAGTGATCTGGCTTTTGCTTCT
>CAZBBQ010000265.1:0-2489 GCA_964489745.1 uncultured Desulfobacteraceae bacterium | reverse complement strand
TCAAAAGGCCCATGTTCCAATCGCTCCAGCATCAGGCTAAAGATGCGATCATCCCTCATATTAGAGAGGGCATTGACTGCAGTTTGTTGAACACGAATATCAGAGTCATACAGGAGCTCAATGAGAGGAATAGCAGCCTGAGTATTTCCCTCCCACCCCAGCGCAAAAGCAGCGTATATACGCAGTTCAGCATGAGGGCTCTTGAGATCTTCCAGCAAACGATCCAGTAAGGGCTGGGGCTCTTTAAGAAATGGGAAGATAACGCTGAGTTCAATGGAAGCGGAATTGCGAATATCTTTGTTTTCTTTTATATCGGTAAGGATCTCATACAGCGGCCAGGCCACTTCCTGTTTAGCCCAACTACCCAGAAGAAGAATTATCTCATGCTTCAATTCCTGATCAGCATATTTCAATGCCTTCAAAAGCAGGGGAACAGCTTTATCCTGTTCTTCTAAAAAGAGTTCTATTGATTCGATATACGATTCTACCTTTTTAAAAAGGTGTTCCCTGGATTCAAAGTCTATTATTTTCTGAGTCATAGATTACAAAAAAATAAAAAGTTTTGCATTTACCACATAAAACGTCCGACATTCATCTGAGAAAATATCCTGCCCGCTTTCTGAACCTTTCATGAGGGCTCATCAAATGTGTATTGTTTCAAGAATAATAATTTAACCCACATATTCAGGCTAACGCACATATTTACATTGCGTGAGCGCCTATGCTGTCTTTTTACTCCTCGGTGTGCTCACCGGCCCTGGTCAATCAGCTATCAAAATATCGTGAGGGACATGTCCCGGTTCAGTAACTCCCACAAGGGTCATAATACGCTTGAGTTCCTGAGTAATCCCATTTACTACACCCTTTACCCCTTCCCTCCCATCTGCGGCTAATCCATAGAGAATCGGCCGGCCGATGCCCACAAGAGAAGCACCAAAAGCGAGCCCCTTAAGTATATCGCTGCCGCGCCTGAATCCACCATCTACCATTATCACTACCTTTCCGCTCACTTCTGAAACGATTTCATCCATTACCTGCAGGGGATGGGGCAGGTAGTCCAGGGTATGTGCGCCGTGATTGGAGACTATGATGCCATCTGCACCGGCATCCACGGATTTTATGGCGTCAGCTCGACTCAGGATCCCTTTGAAGATGAGGGGAGTGAATACTTTTTTCCTGATCTCTTGGAGTTCTTTCATGAAGAGCGGGGCGCATCCTGCTGCCATTGGTTTATCTCCTATCTTGGTCCCCAGTGCGGCGTCAATTTCAATGCCCACCCAGTTGACACCTGCCTCCTGAAACTCGTCGAGGGTACTGAACAATTTCTTACGATCTTCAAGGGGTTTTACGTTCGCTGCAACTGGGACTCCTGTGTTCACAATCTCCTTGAGGTTTTTAGGGATAACTGACCCCGTCCATAAAAGGCTCCCAACCTCTTTAAGGGCAAGCGCCACTTCTGTAAGGCCATTCTCCACAATAGCGGGAATCGGGGTTGTAATGGCTGACATAATTACAGGGGTTGAAAGCTTGATTCCCAATACCTTACAATGTGTGTTGGATTTGACTGCATCGATGCACCGTTGCTTAAAGGTATACCGATCAAGAACACGACGGTTGTGAGACAGAATGAATCCAGTCTCTACCCCGTCCAAAAAAACGCCAATATCCCTCTTTCTGAGAAGTTCTTCACCTTTCTGGTAAAGCTCTGTAAGATCCATAGGGATATCTCCTTTCAACTAATAACCCAGGCTTTCACCGACAAGTTTTACATGGATGCGGTCCTTGATCATGTGCCCTTCTATGATGCTCCACATGTTGCAGATACGCTGTGGCGATTTGCAGTCGCTACACACCCCGGTTGTAACACACGGAGTATTGACCCCCAGGCGAATAGCATTGACCGGTCCTGCATAATGCTTGACTCGAGCCATGGCTGACTCCAGATCGGCAGCCACCTTATTCATGCCTACGACCAGGATAACCTTTTTCGGCCCGAACATCATGGCCGCCACTCGGTTACCAAATCCATCGAGATTGACCAATTTGCCGTCCAGAGTGACAGCGTTCGAACTCGCGATCATCACATCAGCCATCATACCTTTGCGCCTGAGCTCCAAGCTCTCCTCTGATGAAAGTCCGGGTTGGTAAGGATTAATAACATTAACTCCGGACATATTATCTAATTCTTCCCAAAGGCCCATGGCTACTGTTGTCATCGAACCGCCTCGATAGACCGTCGCCCCCTTCGGAATCATGGCCACAATCTCGTCCTTGGCCTGGGAGGCGTTTGATGAGTAGCTCCCTTCCATGCGGCGCTTCTCCAGGTGTTTGATAATATCCTTGGCCACCTTTTCGTTCCAAACTATTTGATGTGCGTCCATAGTGTGTCTCCTTTAAAATAACGATACAATTTTCTCTTTCAGGAATTCCTCTTTGAATACTCTATAATATAGATGAGAAGGTTGTGTGTCAATGAGAAGAGGTAATTG
>CAZBBQ010000264.1:0-2492 GCA_964489745.1 uncultured Desulfobacteraceae bacterium | reverse complement strand
CTAGGGCCTTCAGCTAATTTCACGATCGCAGTCATATATGGAAGACTGTCCTTGAATGCCTGATCAAAAGCAACATGATAGATAGCAAAGGAGTAAATCTTCCCTCTCCCAATAGATTCAATCCACTGGCTATCAAATGAATAGCATCTTGGACATAGAAAAGAGGCCGGGAAGCGGACGTAACCACAATCTGAGCACTTCTGGAATCGAAGTTGATGTCTTCTACAACCATCCCAAAAAGGCTCTGTGTCTGCGTTTGGCTCTGGAATAGGTCTGCCATATCCCACTCACAATCTCCTTAAAATGGTTGTAGCATGACTTTGAAATACGCCACCATTATCACTTACAAGAATAATCTCTGGCTCTTTGGTCATTGTTTTTGGGCCAAGCTGTCTTTCTCCACACCTGTCCATAATCTGCATGACACCCTCTGTTAAGGGAGTAAGTCCCATAAAATAGGCCTCTGAAAGGAGGCCACCGGAGGTATTTACCGGCAGCTCACCCCCTGGAGCAATCCTCCCATCAGCAAACCAATCCTTTCCCTCTCCAGGGCCAAAAAAGCCATAATCCTGCAATGTAATCTCAACAGTGTAAGTAAAACAGTCATAGATCTCGCATGCCATAATATTATCAATGGTTATGTCTGCCATCTGTAGCGCTTGCTTCCCTGATTCCAGCGCTCCAGTAGGACCAGCCATATAATCAGACTGATGAATATCTATTGATGGATGATATGACCCAAAACCCATGATAAGAGCAGGGGTTTGTTTTAGATCTTTCGCCCTCTCAAGAGATGTAACTATAAATGCTCTACCGCCGTCACTAATAAGACATGTATCGTAAGTGCGAAATGGTTCCACTACCCACTTAGCCTTGAAATAATCTTCGTACGTTAACCCCCTGCCATACATCATAGCCCCTGGGTTTAGATTTGCCCACTTGCGCTGGCTGACGGCAATCTCTTTCCAGATGTCAGGACCGGTTCCAAACTCAAACATCGTCCTCCTGGCTGCCATAGCATAGTTGGATACTAAGCCGAATTCGCCAAAGGCAGCATTATCTTTAAAAGACTCCCCATGTGTAGCCTCACTCAAAAATCTCCGTCCACCTGAAAGGGCGTTGTCTCCATAAGATATAAGGACATAGTTGCACAAACCTGCCTCAAGAAAAGCAATAGCGTGCAAAAGATGTTCCCTTGCACAATTAGCTTCCTGGCTTAGAATCTTGGGACTTATACCTAAGTGCTGGGCTACAAGATAAGGGGTGACCTCTGGATCACCGAGGAGGGGAGTAAAATGCCTATAAATGATAAGACGGTCTATATCCTTTTTTTTAGTCCTGCATCATTGATGGCATTGGCACAGGCCTCAAGATGAAAGCTTAGAGCTGTTCTTCCGCCTATCTTTCCTTGCGGTGTGTAACCAACTCCAATTATAGCATATTTGTCTCTTAAATGATGCGGCATAATTAACCCTCAAGACCGATCAATCACGCGGAAGGAAAAATGGGGCTGTGTCACCTGTCCTGAATGATAACTATCGGCCAACATAGAGATAGCTAATCTAACCTCCCAAACTGTTTAGTAAACTCCAAATATTTAGCCACTGCCAAAATAACTGGGCCGTTAGAATCGGATTGAGATACTACAAGCTGGAAACAGCTCCCATCCCTGATCGCCGAGAAACTATTTTCATACAGCCTTTGATTTTAAATAAAAGATATTATAAGTCAAGAAGGAAAATATAGGCCTCATATCCAAAGAGTATAGTTTATTGATTGACAAAAACTCTATTTTTGAGCTAAAGAAAAACCGTAACTTCTCAATAAGTTCAGGCACAACCGGGTGAAGCCCTTAGAGCAAATAATAATGGCCTGTATAGTCGACCGGATTTTAGGCCTGCCCGCCGTCCCGCAGGCGGGCGTAAGCCTTTTATAAAATCCTTACGGATAAAATCCACACGAACTTATTGAGAAATTCGTAATTGCTCAATATATTGCTTGCCCTGTTAAATGCCGCCTCTGGCAGCCCCTTACAGGGATTTAGCAGGGTGAGATGTAAAGTTGCTGATTTTTTGGAGCATATACAGAAATTCCGAAAAACCTAAAAAAGGATCGGGGAGGAAATATGACTAAAAGAGAGGGGCTTGGATTGATCCATATTTATACAGGCGGTGGGAAGGGTAAAACTACCGCAGCCCTCGGGCTTTGCCTTAGAGCTGCCGGGCATGATTTCAGGATTGCAGTGCTCCAGTTTATGAAGGTATGGGATTATGGGGAAATAAGGAGCCTAAAGAAACTCGGAATCGAACTCTTCCGATATGGCACAAAAGATTTTGTTGACCCCAAAAATCCCAGGCCTATAGATCTTGAAGAGGCCGATAAAGCAATGACTAAGGCCGAGGAACTGATTGCCCGAGACTACAATATCCTTGTCCTTGATGAGATCAATGTGGCTATTGATTTTAACCTGATTCCCTTGAAAAGGGTAGTTG
>CAZBBQ010000263.1:0-2512 GCA_964489745.1 uncultured Desulfobacteraceae bacterium | reverse complement strand
AATCTTACCTATAGTAATTTTTTCCCGCCCACCCATGGCCATGCAATTCAAGGCGCCAACATGATAAAAGAGATCGAGAAAAGGACCAATGGGCGTGTCAAAATATCTTACTTTCCTGGAGGGACTTTGACCAAACCAAGAGTCTGTTACGATGGTGTCGTGAAAGGGATTTCCGATATCGGAATGTCATGTTTTGCATATACCAGGGGCAAGTTTCCCGTCATGGAGGCAGTGGATCTTCCGTTCGGATACAAAAACGGCAAGGTTGCCACCAGGGTTGCGTATGAATTTTATAAAAAAATGAATCCTAAAGAACTCCAGGATGTAAAGGTGCTTGTTATTCATGCCCATGGACCTGGAATACTGGCTGCCAAGAAGGATGTAAACTCGCTGGATGATATAAAGGGAATGAAAATTAGATGTACTGGTCTCGCCGCAAAACTTGCGAAATATTTGGGAGCCGCCCCGGTAGCCATGCCTCAAAACCAGGCCTATGAGGCACTGCAAAAAGGTGTAGTTGAGGGTACATTCTGCCCGATCGAGACTCTCAAGGGATGGAAACAGGGCGAAGTGATAGATTATGTGATCGAGACCAAGGCCCTTGGCTATACAACAACAATGTTTGTGGTCATGAACAAGAAAAAATATGAATCCCTTCCCCCTGATATTCAAAGGATCTTTGATGAAGTCGGAGAGGAGTGGGTCGATGTGCATGGAGATGTCTGGGATTATGCAGACAGAGCAGGTTTAAAATTTGTGATAGAGCTTGGCAAAAACATCCATGGGCTCTCACCGGCACAGGAGAAAAAATGGATACAGTCTATTAGTCCAATCATTCTTGAGTATCAAACAAAGATGGAAGAGAAGGGTCTTCATGGAAAAAAGGCTGTGAAGATTCTTAAAGACTTGGTTGCGAAATATAATAAGTAAGATTTAAAAAAGATCAAAATTGAAAACAAAAAAAAGGGGTACCAGGATTCCTGGTACCCCTTTTTTTCTATACGCCTCTATCACATAAGACCAGGTAAAAAGAGGACTATTTGGGGAAAGGTTAAGAGAATTACCACACAGACCAAAAGAGCAAGGACAAAAGGTGCAACCCCCTTAAAGATAGTCTCAAGTGCAACATCCTTGGCAATACCGTGAACCACATATACATTTACCCCTACTGGAGGTGTAATCACCCCCATCTCAGTTACAAGCACAATGGCCACTCCAAACCATATAGGGTCAAACCCAAGGGCGGTAGCTACGGGGTAAAAAATAGGAATTGTGAGCATAATCATGGCCAGCGAATCCATGAAACATCCACCAAACAGATATATAAGAACGATTACTCCCATAATGGCATAGCTTGGCAGGGGAAGTGCACTCACCCAATTTGCCAAAATAAAGGGTATCCTGGTGATAGCCATGAAGTGTCCAAAGACAACTGCCCCGGCGACGATCACCATGACCATACAACTGATTCTTGCTGAATCCATAAGGGATTGAACAAATCCCTTCCAGCTTAACTGCCTCCTTAACAGGGCAACAAGCAATGTAAGAAAGGCACCCACAGCCCCTGCCTCGGTTGGGGTGAATATTCCAAAAAAAAGACCCCCCATCACAAAGGCAAAAATAATCAGGGCCTCCAAAACCCCTACAAAGGATTTCGCCTTCTCTTTGAGTGTTGTTTTTGGTCCAGGGGGGGCAAGCCCTGGATTCAGTCGCACCCTTATATATATAGTAAGAATGAATAAAAATGCCAGAAGTATGCCTGGAAAGATACCAGCGGCAAATAGCTTCCCAATGGACTGCTCTGTCATAATTCCATAAACAATAAATATAACACTCGGAGGTATAAGTATACCCAGGCTTCCCCCTGCTGCAACCGTGCCAGTAGCCAGACTCATATCGTATTTATACCGTCTCATCTCAGGCAAGGTGACGGTTGCCATAGTGGCAGCAGTCGCATTGGTTGACCCTGATATGGCGGAAAATCCTGCGCAGGCCCCAATGGTGGCTATGGCCAAGCCTCCCCTATAGTGGCCCATAAATACATACACTGAATCATATAATCTTCTGCTTATTCCGGAATGGAAGGCAATCTGTCCCATAAATACAAAAAGAGGAATAACGGTTAGGCTATAAGAAGAAAATGTCTCAAATACATCCTTGGCTAAGAGACTAAGACCTGCATGAATATTAACTATATAACTAAAGCCAAGAAAGCCGAGGAATGCCATGACAAACCCCACTGGCATCTTGGAGAAAAGAAAGATTACCAGGATGATTATGCCAATTATACCTATCGCGGTAAGACTCATTTATCTTTCACCTTAGATAGAGCGCTTACTAAATCCACCAGAAGTACCAAACAGACAACCGCTGCACCCAGTGCCACTCCGTATATGATTGGATAAAAAGGCAACTCCAAGGTTAATGAAACCTCACCTGACCTCTGGCAATCGATACCATATAAGACGCTCTGCCAGGTAATGAGGCCAAATAGTATGATTCCAAAAATTGA
>CAZBBQ010000262.1:0-2515 GCA_964489745.1 uncultured Desulfobacteraceae bacterium | reverse complement strand
AAAATAGGTGAAAAAGGTTGAATCCAGTTTAGATCATCTTCGTAAACTATTTATTATGCCTGACTCTACAGATAAATTTATGGAGTTTGGGCATGACGTCTTAGAAATGATCCATGAGTTTTTTCAGGAGAAAAAAGGCCTTCATAAAAGAATAGCACTGCCTGAATTAGCGCAGATCTTTGATCAGATCTCAACACCTGAAGACCCCCATCTTATCAGGGATGTGCTCCAAGAAATCAAAGACAAGGTGACGGTTCATTCTGTTAAGGTCGGAAGTCCTCACTATATTGGGCATATGACCAGTGCCACCCCATATTTTATGGTATTTTTAGAGATAATTATCACTGCACTCAACCAGAATCAGGTAAAAATAGAGACGGCAAAGGCCTCCAGTTTTGTAGAAAGAGAGCTTATTGCCTGGATGCACAGGATTATTTTTAATCGTGATGATACATTTTATCGTAAACATATTCAGAATCCCAAGATTGCTCTTGGCAATATTACATCAGGAGGCACAATAAGTAATTTGACCGCACTGATGGTTGCCAGGGAAAGGGCCTTTCCGGCCGATAGAAACTTTCCCGGTATTAGAAAGGTTGGAGTGGAAGGTGCATTGAATTATTACGGCTACTCAAAAATGGTTATATTTGTTTCCAGAAGAGGTCATTATTCAATTAGAAAAGCAGCAAATCTTCTCGGCCTTGGAGAAAAAAATGTTATTTACATACCAGTAGATACCTATCATCGGATTAACATCAAGGCCTTGAGAAAAACTATTCAAAATATCAAAAGAACTGATCTGGAAAAAGGTGAAAAAACAAAGATTATGTCCATAATAGGTATTGCTGGCACAACCGAGACAGGTAATATAGATAATCTTATGGAACTTGGTAATATTGCCAGGGAGGAAAATGCATACTTCCATGTAGATGCTGCCTGGGGAGGCGCTGCCCTGTTAGTCGATGAATATAAATCACTCTTTCGGGGAATAGAAAAGGCCGATTCTGTGGCTGTGGATGCACATAAATTACTTTACTGCCCCATGTCAATGGGTGTTGTCGCTTTCCGCAATGAAAAGGATCTGAATCATCTCAAAACCATTTCTCAGTATGTAAACCGTCCGGATAGTGTTGACACAGGGCGTTTTACTATAGAGGGATCAAGGCCTTTTGCATGCTTAAAACTATGGGCTTCTCTGAAAATTATCGGCAGGGATGGATATAGATTGCTTTTTGGACAGGCACAAGAAGCAACATCTACCTTTAAGAGAATATTGGAGGAATCTGGAAACTTTGAGATATTGAACCATCCTGAGCTTTTTATCCTAAACTATCGCCTTGTTCCGAAAAAGATAATGGAGAAATTGAATGGATGGGCAGAAAGAAAAAAAACTCTCTCTAATAACAACGATAAAAAAAATCTTACAAAGAAGATACAAAAAGTAAATAGCGTGCTCAATAACTTAAATATACTATTGCAAAAGTCCATACGCCAGGATGATACTACCTTTGTCTCAAGAACCATCCTGGAGTCAACCCGGTATAGGCCCCAAAGAATAGTAGTGTTAAGGGCTGTATTGATTAACCCATTAATCAATAATGATATTCTTAAAAAGATTGTGTCCACCCAAAACAATATAGCGCTCAGGCTGATTGATCAATTTGAGCCAATCATAAAAGAGGCAATCGCTTGATCGTAACCATTCAGCACACAAACGCTGATTGCTGATCGCCTTCTGTTTTTTCATACAGATAGTGTCATCCATTGAGAAATTACATTTATCAGAGCCCAAATAATATCCAATGGGAGATGATGTGATATAGTGCTATCAAAACCTACCTTGATTTCTGCTGGAAATTCATCATCTTTTACCCAAAGAATCAAGGTCACAGGTACCCTCGGCAACACAGGTAAACAAATACCAGCATCTCCTAATTTCCTCACTTTACCGTTAAGTTTCTTACCAACTGAAAGAAATGCATCGCGGTCCTCCCCGAATATTTCCTCCATAGGGCGTGTGTTAAGAGAATGAGGCCCGCGAAAAAATGTCTCCCCACCAGGCATTTGTTTTTCGTTTACTATGGTTCCAAGTATATCTATTGCCTTCACTCTGAGCAGATAGGTGAGAATAATGAGATCAAGTTCGAATGATTTAATTGTAGGGACATATCTACATAAAGGAATAATAGTTCTTTTCGTTGGTAAAACCTGAAATGTTTGGTTTAAAAAAGGAAGCAAAAATCCTTTTTCGTGCTCATAGCTCACAAGGGCCTTATGGCAAATTTCTTCTGGGTTTTCTTTTTTTAATTGCAACCAAAGATATGGATCTGGTTCAAAGGCAGTTCCGTCCCATCTTCTCTGTATGGACTTATCTTCTTTAATCATAGTGTTACTCCTCAAGGTATCAGGTTTAGGTTTTTACCGATGAAATCGGGAAAACCTAAACCTGGTGAGAAACTAGATGTTGAAAAGAGTATGGGGATGTCTTTTTTTAACTATGCCCTCACAAAAACGA
>CAZBBQ010000261.1:0-2515 GCA_964489745.1 uncultured Desulfobacteraceae bacterium | reverse complement strand
GCGGCAAAGGCAGGTGATTTCCATTTTTTCTTTACAGATTTTACCGTCATATCCATCACGCTTTTCGAAGGACGAACCATAGCATTGGCCGCAATAAGTCCTGTTAATTCATCTATGGCATACAGTGTCTTTTCCAGGGTGCTTTTTGGCTCCACATCTGAACATATTCCCCATCCGTGAGAGACAATGGCACGGATATATTCCTCAGGCCAGTTATGTTCTTCAAGGATCTCCCTTGTTTTCGTGCAGTGCTGATCAGGAAACTGTTCATAATCAAGATCATGAATAAGACCGATGATACCCCATTTATCTTCATCCTCTCCGCGCTTCCTTGCGATATAGCGCATAACTCCCTCTACGGTATAGGCATGTTTACGCAAGCTATCGCCTTTATTATACTCATGCAGAATTTTTAATGCCTCCTCACGAGTCGGTACCTTTTCTCCCATTGTCATTCTCCTTTCAAAAACCACATAGTTCAAATTTTTTCATGTAAACCATCGAAATATTCGCAAGCCGTTTTAGTTCCCTGAATGACTCATGAAACACTTTAAAACATAAAAAGCTAAATCTTAGAACTGTGCTTCCTCATAGTCCATACCAAAGGATTCAGCAACTGCCCGAAGAGTAACCTTTCCTTTGTATATATTTAGCCCTTTCTTGAGAGCCGTATTGCTACCCATCGACATTTCAAGACCCTGATCAGCAACAGCAAGGGCATACGAAAGAGTAGAGTTTGTCAAGGCATAGGTTGAGGTTCGAGGTACTGCCCCCGGCATATTAGCCACGCAATAATGGACCACTCCATTGATAATGTAGGTTGGGTTATCATGAGTGGTAGGACGAGTTGTTTCGAACAATCCTCCTTGATCCACAGCGATATCCACAATGACCGAACCCTGCTTCATTCTTCTCACCATATCCTTGGTCACAAGTTTGGGGGCCTTAGCCCCGGGGATCAAAACGCTCCCGATAACGAGATCGGCTCCCAGTATCTCTTCCTCTATATTTGCATGGTTGGACATGATCGTTGTCACACTTCCCTTCATGATATCGCGAACATAGGCGAGTCGCGTTGGGTTAATATCAAGAATACTCACATGGGCCCCAATCCCTGCAGCAACATGACAGGCATTAATACCCGCAATTCCTGCCCCGATAATCACTACCTTTGCAGGTGCAACACCTGAGACACCACTCAGGAGAATCCCTCTGCCCCCATTTTTCGCCTCCAGGCATTCTGCCCCAACCTGAATGGACAAACGACCAGCAACCTCGCTCATAGGGGCTAGAAGGGGCAAAGATCCATCGTCAAGCTGGATTGTCTCGTAGGCTATGGCCATAGCACCGCTTTCAATAAGTCTTTGTGTAAGACGCTCGTTTGCTGCAAGGTGAAGGTAGGTAAAAATAATCTGATCCTTCCGAATAAGGGGATACTCTGATTCAAGGGGTTCTTTGACCTTCAGGATCATATCCGCCTTTTCCCAGATTGCGTCACTTTTATTAATGATTGTGGCCCCTGCCTTTCTATATTCTTTGTCCACAATACCACTCCCTACCCCTGCACCCTTTTCGATCAGAACCTTGTGCCCATGAGCTACAAATGCTGAGACTCCTGCAGAGGTGATGGCCACACGAAGCTCTTCTTTCTTGATTTCCCTTGGAATGCCGATGATCATGACTCCTCCCTCACAAAACTGTTATTATTAGATCTTGAAGATGACAACAGTACATCTCCATTTTCAAGACACCCTATGTTTAAATTGTATATGCTTATCTCAGCAACCCGACAGAGAAGGCCAGAAGGAATTGTCCGGTATAATACATGGGTAGTCCAATGAGCCGATTGAGGAATTCCTTCCGTAAAAAGCGGTCCCTGGCCACGAATATGTCGGAAAAGTAAAAGCTACAAGCGCCGGTAAAAACCATAATCCGTCCAGGCTGAGCCAGATTAGAATCGCCGAGAACCGACCACGCCCCGGAAATCATAATGGTAATAATGATTATGTAAAGCACAACCGGTGCCTTCATTGACCTCAAATAGGGCCTAAGCCAGAAATAAATCCAAACACTGATGACCAGCACGGTGAGGAACCCCACCCACGTCCACTGACTTGACTGGGCCACATAGAAAAAACCAAAGATGTAAAAAATTTGCCCAATCAAGAAAAAGATTAAACCAAAAAGGAACATCATCTTCTGGCGTAAGGCCAGAAAAATGTCTCCACCCAGGCAGAAAGTCAATCCTACCAGAAGACAGTAGTAATACACAGAGATCGGATGGGGCTGGAGTAAGGCTGCAATAACAAACAGCAAGGAAAGGATAGTTTTGGTCAACAGCAGGCCCTTTTGATTTACCCTCTTTTCGTAATAGAGGAGGCCAGGAAGCAGAATTGCTGCCAGAACAATGATCAGGGTATTTAGCATAATTTATCCCCAATCTCGCCCTGAGATAGGGTTGCGAAACGGTGCATCATTTTTTTTAAACTATCGTCATTCTGGCGAACTGTCAAGG
>CAZBBQ010000260.1:0-2526 GCA_964489745.1 uncultured Desulfobacteraceae bacterium | reverse complement strand
ATGAATAATCCACCCAGCTACACCATAAAGCAACAAACTAATCCCCATCAAAATACGAAACCCCAGACAAACACTCAATAGGCTCCCTAAGACAGGAGCAATTACTGAAGCTACACCGTTTATCCCCCACACCCAGGGTATGTAACTGCTTCCCTTATCTGAGACTATTTGCAAACCAATAGGGAAAGGCATTCCCATAAAAAGGGCTAAAGGGGCCAATAATATAACCACTGCTATGCACTTCAAAGGAAAAGGAAAGGGAAGAAAAATCTTTAGTAATCCATCTAAGAAAATAAGGTAGATGCAGGAAAAGAATACTATTCCCATAAATGGAACCCATCTGCTCTTCTCGCCCATCCTGCTACTTAGAAGGCTGCCTATCCCTGAGAAAAACATCACAGTGAACAATACGAGAGCCAGAGAAAAAATGGGATGCGTCAATAAAAAAATAAATTTTTGAATATAGCCCATCTCTATGAACATAAAAGCCAAACCAAGCAAGCTAAAATAGGATACAATTTTTGCTTTTTCTAACGAAGCCAGTCTCCCCTTATTTCTAATAAAAATAAGGGGTAAAAACATAAAGAGAGGGGCTACAATAAGGGCTTGCGCTAAGGTGCCCCATAAAACTACATAGCCCCACTCAACGAAAGGAATCCATTCTCTGCCCAAAGTCTTCAGAAGATAAAAAAGAGAGGATAATCTGAAGAAATGGAAAAAATAGGGTTTATCATCAGTAGGTGGTTTTATATTGAATACGTGATTTCTATACAATTCATCCCGCGTATCCTTCCGTAACATCTTACAGATGCCTTCATAATAAACTGGCCTCTCCAATACGCTATAGAGATTAATTTCTCCCTGATCAATTCCCGGATAATACACTACATCAAAAGCTCTTCTCTTACAAAAATCTTTTATCTTAATGAGTTCCGCAAAACTAAACTCTCCCTTCTTCATAAGCACAGTCCCGGTCGCCCAACTCCGTATAGCTACCACTGAGCGAGAAATGTCTCCTCTCATTTTTTCATCTAACGTTTCAACAGATAAAGCTATGAGTTTCAGAAAGCTGCGCGGAGGACTGCTCAACCACGCAGAGGCACTGAGTATGCCTTGAGGTTTGAGATGATCAAAATATTCCTGGAAGGCCTCTAATGTGTAAATATAATTCTCTCCTGTAGCATACATTCCTCCATCCAGTCCTCCCCAACTACCAATCAATCCTAATTGGATAAGGTCGTATGTACTGACTTCTCGAGCCATAAACTCTCGTGGAGAGGCTATATCTACCGCAATATCAGGTTGCCGGTTATAGATATTCTGGGAAAAAGATCGTAAAGGGCCTCTGAGAAGATTTACAATGGCAGGATGAGACTCAACACCCTGAATATGAGGTGAGGAGTGATACAAAGCAGCTAAAACTTGAGTTCCGCTTCCGGAGTTCAAGATTAAATCCCGATGAGGGGCCATTACATGGTAGGCAAGCGCAAAAGTCGTGTAGTCAAGGTATTCTAATCTACTCCTGTCGCCTTTGAAATTAGTGATTGCACCATACGAATTTCCATCTACAAATACTTCCTTCTGAGGAGGTGGGCCATCCTGGGTATAGGTAAGACTCAGTCCAGGTGCATACCGCAGGGAAGGTGCATCTACTACCTGTACTAATCCCAAAGGTGAGTATTTCTCATATTCAAGCCGTGCTCCCGGTAATTGCAGAGAGTTACTGATTCCTTTATAAGGAGAAATTTTTAGAGAAATCCCGCCTGTAATCACAAACATAAACAGGAAGAGGATGCCTGCTATGCTCAGAATACTATAGGATTTCATTCGTATCTTTTTTCTGGCAGAAAAAAGAAAACCCAAAAATGCAAAAAACATGGAAACGGTAAGTAATAGAGCCGGGGGAAGGAAATAAAAAGCAAGAAAGGCTATCAATACCCCTGCCCCAGAACCCAGCAAGTTAAAAAAATAAACCCGGGCTATTGTTTTCTTAAAGTATATGAAATTCAGACCAATAAAACATCCTGCGAGAAAAAAAGGGATAAAAAACAACACATAATATCCTGCCAAAAATACAAACTGCCTTTTCTGCCAGACTAACTGAAAAGGAGAGAAAGGAATTGTTTGAGCAAGAGAGAAACTTGCCACTATAAAAATGAAAAGTAAAAAAGAGATACAAGAAAACAGGAAGGTAAAATCATGTTCAGTTAAAGGCTTCTTTCTTTTGTTTTGTAGAAGGGCCAATAAAGTGCCGCTCGCGGCAAATCCCAGAAGGGCTATACTTATCACCATATAAGCAAAATGATACCATTGGACAATACTAAAAAGTCGCATCAAGATGAGTTCATAGGCGAGGGCGCTTGAAGAGATACAGAGAAGGGCAAGAAAATGAAACGATATAATTTCGCTCACCTCGTTTTGAAAAGTATTTACCTTTTATGGAAAATCTATTGAACTTAGACGCCTTCGGCGGAACTTTTTTGACAGGATTACTCGTTCGACCTAGAGGCTCTCGACAGGCACGAT
>CAZBBQ010000259.1:0-2539 GCA_964489745.1 uncultured Desulfobacteraceae bacterium | reverse complement strand
ATTCGATGGACTTTACTGCTATATGCAATACTTCTTTGATTGTTTTTTGTTGATCATCATAAAAAGGGTTCAAAACAAAATCCTCAATTGCTTCATTATACCGAGGTCTGCCTATTCCAATCTTCGTTCTGCTGAACTCATTTGTTCCAAGGTGATACGCCACAGACTCTATCCCATGATGACCTCCTGCTCCTCCTCCACATGCTATCTTTATACGACCTACGTCTAAATCAATATCATCATGTATAACCATTACATCTCTGATATCTGGCCTGTAATATTCAACCAAATATTTAACCGCAATTCCTGATCTATTCATTAATGTTTGTGGACATGCCACTAGTATCTTTTTATTATGGTAATGTGTGCTTGTGCTTAAGGTTTGAAAGCGTTGATCAGATAAATGAAGGCCTAATTGGGTACATAAAAGATCAACGGTCTTAAATCCAAGATTATGTCGACTGTTTCTGTATGCGGCGCCTGGATTACCAAGCCCTATTATCAAACATATGGGTTTAGGGTTTCTCTTCGACTTTTATTTCCTCACTTTCAGCTTCTTCTACCTCTTCTTCTACCTCTTCTTCTATGGTAGGAGCAACAACTGTGGCAATGGTAAGGTCTCCGTCTTCTATTGATTTTAAACCTGGAGGCAAAGTAATGTCCTCTACATGAAGTGACTGTCCAATATCAAGGCCAGACACATCAACCTCTATTCTGTCTACCAGGTTTTTTGGCATACACGAGATCTTTAACTCCCTGCGGGTATGTTCTAAAATACCACCCTCACTTACCCCTATTGGTGTATTTATGAGATACACAGGAATATCAACCTCTAGTTCCTTTTCCATAGATATCTCGTAAAAATCAACATGAAGATAATCCCTTGTAACTGGATCCTTCTGTATCTCTTTTATCATAACTCTCTTAGATTGATTTTTTTCATTAGAGTCTGCTTTTAGATCAAATATAATGTTTTCAGCTGATTTTCCTCTAAGAATTTTTTGGAGCTGCTTATAATCTAGTGAAAGCATGATGGGACTTGTCTCTGGACCATATAGTATAACAGGAAGCCTGCCCCCGCTTCTTAGCTTTCGAGCCGAGCCTTTACCCGTCATTGTTCTTTTTTTCGAATCTAATTGTATTGTAGCCATTCATTCACTCCAAATGTCATAAATTATTCGCTTGCCGTTATCCGTTGTTATTTTCAAGCGAGAAACCAGCAACGAACAATCAGCAACAATTTTTTAATTCCTCAATTCATAATCCCTGGCCCAGACCCGCTGCCACACGCCTGCCGGACCCGCCTGCCAGACGGCGGGCAAGTGTTGGTCAGGCCTGGCTTATAGGCTTACTATGCTGATCTGAATGCGCAGTGCCCTATAGATTTAATTACCTGATTCAAGCATGTCACACCTCCCGATCCCGTTCAGATCTCGGGACGGAGAGGGCAGAATGCAATACCTAAAATGTTCGAACTCACGATTATACGAATAGTGAACTCACAGATCTCGAATAGTATATTCGTTTTATAGCCTCACCCAGAATTTCCGACACAGAAACAACCTTGATTTTGGAGCACTTAGAGGCCTTTTTATGTAACGGAACTGTATTTGTTACTACCAGTGACTCGATCGTCGATTCCTCTATTCTTTTTATCGCCTTACCAGAGAGAACTGGATGAACACAGCAGGCGTAAACATGTTTTGCTCCATTTTGGGTTAATATCTGTGCAGCCTGGACCAGTGTTCCACCCGTATCAATCATGTCATCAAGAATAATGGCTGTTTTCCCCTTTACATCTCCAATTATATGCATGGCCGCCGCAACATTAGGTTCCTCTCTTCTCTTGTCTATTATTGCTAAAGAAGCATTAAGTCTCTTGGCAAAGGCCCGTGCTCTCTCCACACCACCAGCATCGGGAGATATTATTGATAGATTATTTTTAAAATTCCTCCGAATGTAGCTCAATATAACAGGCGCTGCGAACAGATTATCCACCGGAATATTGAAATATCCTTGAATCTGCCCGGCATGAAGATCAACTGAGATCACACGATTCACTCCGGCAACTGTTATCAGGTCAGCTACGAGCTTTGCACTTATAGGAACCCGTGGCTTAACTTTTCTATCCTGCCTGGCATACCCATAGTAAGGTATTACAGCTGTTATACTCCTCGCAGATGCCCTTTTGAGTGCATCGGTAATTATCAGGAGCTGCATGAGATTATCATTAACCGGGCTACTCGTAGACTGAAGGATAAAGGTGTCTCTTCCCCTTACATTTTCATCGATCTCAACTCGAATTTCCCCATCGCTAAAGGTTTTGTTTAGCATTTTTCCAGGAAGGATATTTAAATAATCACTCACCTCTTTGGTTAGGCCTGCATTAGATGTGCCACCAAACAGTTTCAAACTATCAGCAAGATCATCCATAATTAATTTTCTTTTTTTCCCTCTTTTCCTATGCCAATAATTTCATATTTTTGGCTGGGGTGGGAGGATTCGAACCTCCGAATGCGGGCTCCAAAGGCCCGTGTCT
>CAZBBQ010000258.1:0-2555 GCA_964489745.1 uncultured Desulfobacteraceae bacterium | reverse complement strand
CAATTCGAACGTCATAGTGAATAAGAAAAGGAGAAATAAAAAGTGAAATCTCTAAAAAATGCACTCATGATTTTCATTACTTTGCTACTCGCATTTTTGATCAGTCCTGCTAACACCAAAGCAAAAGACGTGGTTGAGAGCTCCTATCACGGGCAGCTTGGAAGAAGCCCGGCACTCGGTGGCTGGGGTAATGGCTTGGGGATGCTGGAAAAGTGGTGTGCAATCCCTAACTTTAGCTTTGAAAAACAGGGAAGAATAAAGGGGTGGAAAAAACAATGTGGTAAATGCCACACCTCCACCTATAGGGATCCCGCAACTGGAAAGACAGATTGCCGGCTTTGCCATAAGACCAAGGATGGCAAAGGGGAACCAACAATAGCCCAATGCACAAAGTGTCATGTGAAGGATTATGCCAAAAGAGGGGATATGTTTGATGAAGAGCATGATATTCATATTGCAATGGGTATGAGGTGCCAGGATTGTCATGAGAGGCTCACAGATTCCCATAGCGATCACCAGTTTGCCAAAGGATATGCCATTGATACAACAGAAGACACCATGAAAGGAACACTTTCTTGTACCAAATGCCACGAAGAAAAGCCCCATGGCGATGTTGATGAGGGCGAAATCATCGACAGTAGGCATGTTAATAAAATAGCATGTGTCACCTGCCATACTGGTCCAAGGCCAGGGAAGGCTATTAAGAGCAGAGCCTGGAATAAATTTACAAAAGATGGCAAACCCGTCACAAAAAAGAGGGCACCTGGATGGATTCCGACACATAAATGGTATACGGGAAAAAAATTGGGTCATCTGCCTATCTTAGGATCAACTGACCTCATGGCCAAAATATACCCCTTTAACGTGATTAAAGTGGCGTGGTTTATCGAAAGAGGTGATGCTACACTTGACGATGTTATTATTGTCCCTGAGGTCAAGGCAGCAGATGCCAACAAGGATAGAGAAACAACGGTTGAGGAGATGCGGAAATATGAAAAAGGAAAATACAAAGATGCAACATTAGTCAGCAGAGAATTTAATTTTAGCATAACTCACTCCGTTGTTCCAAGCGACCAAGCCTTTGGCTGCTTTGACTGTCATGGAAAAAAAGGCTATGTCCTCAACTGGAAAAAACTCGGCTATGATAAGGACCCGCTTGAATAGGGTCATTTGTCAAGACCAGAAAATACAAGAGCCCTCCCTCTTTTAGAGTGGAGGGCATTTTTTTATGATATTGAAAAAGATACAATGTCAGTTGAATGTAGTCAGTTATATATAGTAATAAAGAGAAAGAAATGTGGCAGCCTATGATTATTTGTTCAATCGTAAAAATGCCCATTACTCTTTGCTCGTTGTGGCCCTGGATTGAACGATTTTTTTCAACGGACCACAGACAACTGACAACGGACACTATATTATTAGATATAGGAGGCTATTATGGTATTTATAGAAATTTTGGAATGGTTTGATGAGACCGGACAAGAGATGGTCCATAGGATTCCTGAGAAAGGCTCTGCTGATATCAAGCTTGGTGCACAATTAGTTATAAGAGAAAATCAGGCTGCCATATTCTTCAGAGACGGTAAGGGACTTGATCTCTTAGGCCCCGGTAGACACACCCTTTCCACCCTTAACCTTCCTATAATAACTCGGGTTCTAAGTCTTCCCTTTGGTTTCAAGAGTCCATTTCGGGCCGAGGTCTATTTTTGCAATCTTAAGAGTTTTATCAATATTAAATGGGGGACCAAGGAACCGGTAGCCTTTCGGGATAGTGAATTGGGGTTGGTCAGGCTGAGAGCCTTTGGCGTATACGCAATGAGAATTGTTCAGCCGCTCCTTTTTATAAATACCCTGGTAGGAACCCAGGGTGTCTATAATACCGAACAGGCGGGTGATTACCTCACGGAGATTATTGTGTCCAGATTCAATGACATGATTGGAGAGATACTGGATACTATCCTTAATCTTCCAAAATACTATGATGAACTTGGGGTGGGGCTCAAGGCGAGGGTTCAGGAGGACTTTGGAAAATTTGGGATTCATCTTGAAGATCTCTTTATCAATTCCATCACACCACCTGCTGAGGTTCAAAAGATGATCGATGAAAAGAGCGGTATGGGAGCTGTGGGAGATCTGGATAAATTCATGAAATTCAAGGCAGCCAAGGCCATGGGGGATGCAGCTAAACAACCAGGTGATGGCGGCTCTGCTGGCACAGGTATGGGTCTTGGTCTTGGTGCCGGCCTGGGTATGATGATGCCAGGCATCCTTCAGCAATCTATGCAGGCAACAGCAACGGGTAAGGCTCCAACCATAAGTTGCCCGAAATGCCAGGCACAGATTGATCCTAATGTGCGTTTCTGTCCCCAGTGTGGTCACCAGATCATCAGGGAAAATACCTGCCCCCAGTGTGGGAAAAATCTACCTACTAAGGCAAAATTCTGCATGTTCTGTGGCACAAAGGTAGAAAAGATTAAAGCTCAATGCCCTCACTGCGGGCATGAGATCCTTCCTGGTTCCATATTTTGTAATAGTTGTGGAGAGAAGATTACTTA
>CAZBBQ010000257.1:0-2564 GCA_964489745.1 uncultured Desulfobacteraceae bacterium | reverse complement strand
TGAAATCGAGACACAAGGATTTAATGATATTCATGATATCACATCGCTGGTGAATGACTTTGTAAAAAACCTCCCTTTCTCAGAAGGCTCTGTTATTATATTTGTTCCTGGTTCCACCTGTGGAGTGACAACTATTGAATTTGAATCAGGGGTTATTGACGATTTAAAAGATGCCTTTGAAAGACTCATTCCTCAAACAATAGAATACCAGCACAATCTCAGGTGGGGAGATGGAAATGGCTTTTCTCATGTCAGATCAGCCATATGTAAGACCTCTCTTACCGTGCCCTTCATAAACAACAGGCCGCTCACAGGTACCTGGCAACAGATTGTTTGTATAGATTTTGACAACAGAGAAAGGCACAGAAGATTGGTATTTCAGGCAAGCGGCTAAAAGGTTACTGTAATTATTTTCTTGGTGATGAAAAAGTGCTGTTTTTTAGGTGGAAATAGTAGGATATGACAAAAAAAGAGCCTATTTTATTTCAGGCGGTAGGTAATTAATCCATGCGTAGTGTCGTAAGGGGAAACACTGATTTGAACCTTGTCCCCGATTATTACCTTTATCTTATTCTTTTTCATTCTGCCGGAGAGTACACCAGTAATCGTAACCCCTTTATCACACACAATCTCCATGGTTCCCCCGCCTAACATCCGCGTGACCACACCTTCTAAATGTATAAGATCGTCTCTGCTCACTTTCCTCTCTATCTCTTTATGTGTTCAGATTTATTAAAAGTCTTGTCTATATGACATAAAAATACCTTTTATGTCAATATGTTATCTTAAATTTTTCGAAATTTGCCATAATTGAGCATGTAAACCTTGTTTTTCATATAAAATATTCATCTCCCTTTGTGTTTTGACGAATAGGCCACATTTGTGTATAAACACGAATAAACAAGGAATAGTAAAGGGATTATGAAGGAAAAATTCGCGCACGATAAACGTTACGACCACATCACAGGTATAATACTCGCTGGTGGGTCCAGCAAGCGATACGGCCAAGACAAGGCCTTTTTAAAAATCGGGAATACCCGATTGATCGACAGTATACTCCAGGAAATGCAAACTGTCTTTAAACGTGTGATTCTGATCACAAATGAAAAGATAAAGTATGAATATCTTGAAATACCAATGTTTGAGGACCTCGTAAAAGGATTCGGTCCTTTAGGAGGAATATATACAGGATTAATGAGCATACCTGATCAGGCAGGATTTTTTGTTGCGTGTGATATGCCACATATCAACAGGCAATTAGTTCGTTACATGGTGGATATAAAAGGAAATCATAGGGCCGTGGTTCCAGCAGTAGCTGATAAAATAGAGCCCCTTCATGCTATCTATTTTCAATCATGCCTGAAGCCTATAAAGCACCTTATTGACACTAACCGCTACCAAGTCAGGCTTTTTTTCGACTCTATACCAGTCAGATATGTTAAAGAAGATGAGATACGCAGATTTTGTTGCCCGAGCAAGGCATTTCTTAATATCAATACACCTGATGAATTTGCCAAAATCAAATCGCTTATTACCTCATAAAGCAACAACGGTAAAATGATCATATCTACCTATCAACCATTTTTTGCTCCGTTTTCTGCATTCTTTGCAAAGGCGTATCTTTCCGACATGATGATTGTTTTGGACACCGTCCAATTCCCGCAGAGGACAACGTGGATAACCAGAAATCGCTTTAAAAATGACCAAGGAATCCTATGGGTTACCATCCCGGTGTGGAGAAAAGGGCTGGGACTCCAAAACATCAACGAGGTAACACTATACCCTGAGGGGAACTGGAGAAAAAAACATATAGCGAGCTTAACAAAATCCTATGCCAATGCCCCATATCTTAAAGAGCATTTAGGTTTTATGATAGAGATCTTTTCGAATAAATTTGATAAATTAATAGATCTCAATATGAGTATACTCCATTATCTGAAAAAACATCTGATGATTCCTACGCCTCTGGCTCTGCTGTCCGATTTAGGCATAAAAGGGAAAGGGCAGGAGCTTCTCATTAAAATTTGCATGAAAATGGGTGCATCTGACTATCTGGCCCAAAAGAGTGCAGAAAAATATCTGGATAAGGATCTATTTTCTCGTGCAGGGATAACGTTACATTTTTTTACACCTCCATCTCCTGTGTATCCCCAGCTCTGGGGTGCATTTATCCATAATCTCTCTGCCTTTGACCTTCTGTTCAACTGTGGCCCAAAAAGTCATGAAATCTTGTTTTCCAAAAAAGGCTTATAATGCTTTGAGGAAAGCTTAAAAAGGTTAGCTATTACTTCGTGCTTACTCGCAAGGTCGGCATTGAAAATAAAGTCACTCATTATTGCATACAGTTCCTTTCTCAATGCCCCTTTCCAGCTTACATAATCTAAACTGCCGGATATCATGTCTGATATAATTTTGCGCACCGATAGGTTCTTTTTCGCCATTTGAATCATAACCTCTATAAAGTCAGGTTGATAAACATATTTAATGCTCTGAAGGGCCTTGACCAAATTCTCACCAAAATTTTTCATGCATAATGGTTGATAACGAGCCAATTCATTTTTCAC
>CAZBBQ010000256.1:0-2577 GCA_964489745.1 uncultured Desulfobacteraceae bacterium | reverse complement strand
CTAAGGTATAGTTGCCTCTAAAGCCATTGCTATCTTTTTCTTAAGTTCAGTTAAATCAAAAGATTTAATTACATAGAAGTCTGCAGCAATAGA
The DNA here is from genome assembly GCA_964489745.1 of uncultured Desulfobacteraceae bacterium. GTDB lineage: Bacteria > Desulfobacterota > DSM-4660 > Desulfatiglandales > B25-G16 > B33-G16. The sequence continues at coordinate 2,484 of CAZBBQ010000256.1, read as the reverse complement.
TTTAATATCTTCTTTAAAGGTATCGTAGGCAGTACAAAGTATGACCGGTAAGTTATAAAATTTGTTCCTAATATCCTGCAGGAGATCAAGACCATTGTAGTCAATCATTTTTATATCAAGTATGACCATATCAGGTTTTTCTTTCTCTATTCTCTCTGTCAATTCATATCCATCCGCGGCTGTGATAACCTCATAGCCGGCCTCGGTTAACTCCTCAGAGTAAAGCAATCTGATATGTTCTTCATCATCAACAACTAATATCTTGGCCATCAATAATCTCCCCTCACGCTAAAATTGACCAAAAACTAATGAGGCTTACTCCCATTCCAGTGCTTCAGGAAAAGCTTTTTGGTTGCCTCAAATTGGATGCACTCTTCTTCAATAAACTCTTCTGAATCCCTTATGGACATCCTTTCTGTTTTTTTTACATAAGAAAGAGTTTTTCCGAAATATATAGGGATAAGGGAATCTAAAAGTTCGTCTTCCACCCACAGTTTATCCCTGTAGGCAACAGTAAAATCGATCAAAACATTGATCCAGAGGTTTGTAGGAAAATCAAACTGGTCTTTATTCATTTTCCTTACCTCGTGTAATTTATTCACAGTCTCTTTCTGGAGGATTTTCTCCCAAATGTGACTGCAGGCAGTAAACCCATCCTGAAATTTTGTAAATAATACTTCCTTATTGACCTTCACAGGTGGTGGTATTTCAGTTTCTCCGAGGCCAAAACCAAAGATTGAGGTGGGCTTACTCCATTTTACATTACTCCAGAAAGGATAAAATTTTATCATCATATTAAAAATAGTTCCCACCACCTGCCTGAACATGGGTCCAAGATCTGCGCCCGGATCCTTGGCTCGATGAATCTTGGGCCTGCCCATAAAGGCCTGGCAAATGGGGATGTTCTCATTCATGGCAAGGGTAGTCATCCAGATGTCAATGCCAAAATTGGCTATAGCATCTGACCAGGTATCACTTTGAAGGTAGATTTGGGCCAATTTTCCACAAAAGCCAAAATCACCACCTATCGGTTGCCTCACCCTTCTGCCATAGAGAGATCGTGTCAAGGGATAGGCGATAGAGTTTGTTATGGTGCCATCATATTTATGTCGCACATAAAGGGGGGCAACATAGCCAAAATCTTGAAAGAGAGGTTCTCCTAAATGCTTTACCCATTTTGGCGTAATACTCTTTAAATCAGCATCAACTACCACCACAGCTTCGGCCTCGAGCTCAACAATCTTTTGAAAGAGGTTTCGAAAGTTTCTCCCTTTTCCTTTCACACCAGGTTCTGTTGATATATATATTTTTGGTGTATTCGTTTTTATGCCCAGAAAGATTTCCTTTGTGCCGTCATTAGAGTTATTATCACAGTTTATAATAACCGAATCTCTATTTCCAAAGAACGACTGTATTCCTTGATCTGCTTGCTGCACGGGAAAGGCAATGGAGTCTGCCTCGTTGTACGATGGTATTGCGACAACGAATGCAGCCTTCTTTATGTTGTCAGGATTAACCTCATGCTCAAACATATTTCAGTCTCCCCACCTATCTTTTTCAACTGCTATAGTCATAAAAGCCTTTTCCGCTTTTTCTCCCAAGCCACCCAGCATCGACATATTTTTTAAGGAGAGGACACGGTCGATATTTTGAATCACCAAAGCCTTTAAAAAGGACCTCCATTATAGATAAACAGGTATCTAATCCGATAAGATCAGCTAATGCCAAGGGACCCATCGGGTGATTCATTCCCAAGATCATGATGTCATCAATAGCCTTAGCAGTGCCTACCCCTTCAAAGAGTGTGTAGACAGCCTCGTTTATCATAGGCATAAGTATCCTGTTACTGAGAAAGCCAGGAAAATCATTTGCATCAACTGGTGTCTTATTAAGTTTAATGGCCAAATCATGGGTAACTTTATTCGTCTCATCAGATGTTGCTAAGCCTCTGATGATCTCTACCAATTTCATCATAGGAACTGGGTTCATAAAATGCATGCCTATTACCTGTTGAGGCCGTTTTGTTACTCCAGCAATCTTAGTTATAGAGATTGAGGATGTGTTTGAAGATAGAATCACATTCGGGGCGCAAATCCTATCAAGCTCAGTAAATAGTTTTAATTTTAGATTCTCATTTTCTATTGCTGCCTCAACTACGAAATCAGCATCCTTCATATCAGAAATTTCAATAGAGCCTTTTATACGGGAACTGATATTTTTTTTGTCTTCAGGGGATATCTTTTCCTTTTTTACCAACCTGGAAAGACTATTTTCAATAGAAGCCAGACCTTTATCCACAAATTCTTGGGTAATGTCATTCATAACTACTTTAAGCCCATACGTAGCAGCTACTTGGGCGATTCCAGATCCCATTTGACCTGCGCCAATTACACCTACTGTTGTAATTTCCATTTTCGACCCTCCCTTAAAACAAATAAATTATAGTAATGTGAGATTAGTAAATTATAAGTGGTTGAAATAACA
>CAZBBQ010000255.1:0-2584 GCA_964489745.1 uncultured Desulfobacteraceae bacterium | reverse complement strand
TCATCCCTTTTTTCTCGCGTATTGCTCATTCGCTCTCCTTCAAAAAACCTCTATGAAAAAGTCAGGAAGCCGTTCACTGAAAGACGTGGCTTCACTTCGTAATTAATCCGTAGGAATACTGATACATTTTTCTATTATACATGCAGTTGCCGTTTCTTATCTCAGGTATTACAAGGAACGTGTCGTTGGCTCCGTTTCAGTATTTAGATGGGTGAACATCCCATTAACCAAATCTCTCATTCATATATGTGTTTTATGAGATCTCTCTCGCTATAGGTGAAATCAGCTGCACGCACGACTTCTGTTTTATCTACCTCTTCCTTGATTGCGACGATTTCATCGACACATTCCAGAAAGGTATCTCCTATGTTGGGGTCAAAGCTCTGGCCCCGCTCCTTCTCGATGATGTCTACCGCCACCTCAATAGGATAGGGTTCTTTATACGGCCTCTTGGAGGTGAGGACGTCGAAGACATCTGCCAATCCCACAATCCTGCCAACCATGGGAATCTTCTCCCCGGAGAGTCCCTGTGGATATCCACTGCCGTTCCACTTCTCGTGGTGGGAAATGGCTATTTGTTCCGCAACCTGGAGGACCTCTGCCTTGGAATACGCAAGGATGTTTGCTCCTATGATGGTGTGGGTTTTCATGATGGTGAATTCCTCGTCGGTCAATTTACCGGGCTTCAACAAGATGCTGTCCGGTATTCCGATTTTGCCCAGATCGTGCAGGGGCGAGGCATAGAGAATATTTTGCACCTCCTTTTTCGAGAGACCCAGTTTCTCGGCAATTAACGCGCTGTAGCGGCTCATTCGTATAATGTGGTTGCCGGTTTCTTCTTCTTTATACTCAGCTGCAAGTACAAGCCGGTGAATGGTGTCGAGAAAGGAATTCTGTAGTTTTTCATTGGCATCCCTGAGCTCCAAGATGGTCATGTTTATATCATCTGCGTATCGTATGATTTGCTGGTTGGCGACCTCCAACTGTTTCCTACTTTTCCTCTCGGAGCGAGAGAGTTTCGGGAAGTCTTCCGCATACCTCATACGTTTCTCACGAGGAAAAAAATCGGAAAGAACCTGCTTTGTCTTCATGGGTGTACCTCTTTTCCTGTAAATTGTCTCATTGATTACGCCATTTCCTTGGGTGTGGTCAGAGATAATTAGCTCACGGGTACCTTACCTTTCTTTAGCAAGGATTGATGGACCCGACCTAACGCTCGAGTCGCAATTGAGCCCACACCTGGGAGCGTATGCGACCTACAGGTATGGTTCTCCATCTTGCGCTTAACATTGCGAGTCAAAATTCGTCCAATCCATAGCGTTTGGATTCGCAAATACAGTGGCATTTTATGAGTTCGCCCGAGGGAATTGTCTTCGAGCTCCCTTTGCTCTTAAATAAAGCATTAATCATGCCATTACGTGGGAGTAGCTACTTTTTAGAAAACAAAAATTATCAGGAGTGGCTTGGTCGCATGGAATTTTTATTGAGAAGAAAGGAAAGTAAGGTCATGCGAAAATTATACATTATCTCAAATACTTACAGATTACGTCGATTGTATTTAGGGTAGAGGCACCCTCTGTGTTCAGTATGGCTTTATTAGTCGTACCCATTCAATGTCTTTCCTCATCCCATTGTGTGAATGAATGTGAAAGAATGATGGGAGATAATTCCCTAACCTATTTTCCATATTTTTATGGTCAAGATTCCCTTAGGGAAAAGCCGCCATACTATTTTATATCCTTCGACAAGTGCTGGCTGCTCAGATCCGTTCGGGAGGCTCTTGTGCTAATCTCTTGGCAAAGGCCTTGTTAACCACTTGAATATCATCATAAATGGTAACGAATTCTTTCAATTCCCATTCAGGCTTCTTACCTCGTTTATATAAAATACTGTGCCAGTACAATGGGGCAAAATACATGCCGATCTTCGTTTAAAGGACAATTCGAACACTTCGAAAACGTTAGTTCCGTCCATTTCGGATATGATGCCCTTCTTGTTAGTATATAGCTGAGGTTTTTTTATCCAGTTTGACATCAAGTGTTTTTTCAAAATTTATTACTATTTTGGTCCGATTTAACAATTTTACCAACTCTGTGCCTTGGGAAGATTTTCCATGTCAATGAGGATTGATATATCACCATTTTCCATGATCCCCACGCCAGCGAAAATTCTGGCTTTTGCTAACAGTTCTCCGACAGGCATAACCATAAGCGGCGTGTTGCCAATAATACTGCCCGCAGCCAGTGCTATATTGCCATAATCTTTTAGCTTCAAAATATGATAAAATTCTCCCTCATTATTGTTAACACCTAACAACCCCCCTGAGATCATAAAAAGAATTGCTATCCTCTGGTGAAATGTATTCCATTCTGTCAATAGATTCTATATTCGAAGTAGGGATAGAAATGGTATATTTACCTATCTTGAATGTTATGGTGTAAATAATTGAAAGAGACACAGGCAGTTTTATAATGAATTCAGTCCTTTTTGATGGCTCTGAGTATATAGTCATAGAACCACCCAGATACTCAATGGCCTGGGCAACAACATTCATACCTATGCCTCTGCCAGCCATGTCTGAAAA
>CAZBBQ010000254.1:0-2625 GCA_964489745.1 uncultured Desulfobacteraceae bacterium | reverse complement strand
TGTCTATCAGAAACTTTGCTGGCCCAAGAGTTCGTAGACCTTTAGCTCGCCCAGAGTGTAGCCGATGTCATATGTTCCGATTTCCTTTAGATCCAGGTTAGACCGAGAGGCCCGAGACGTCGTTTCCGTAATTAAGATACTGTCAGGAAAGGTCTTGGCAAGGTCCTGCAGCCTGAAAACAACATTCACCGAATCGCCGATAACTGTGTAATCCATTTTTTTGTCAAACCCAATGTTACCGACCACAACCTCCCCTGTATGAACGCTGATACCCATACACACCCTTTTCCCAATTTGTCTAAAAATATGGTCATTTACGGCCACAATAGACTGTTTCATGTCCAGGGCTGCTGTAATAGCATTATCAGCATGCTGGGCACTTGAAATTGGGGCTCCAAAAATGGCCAGGAAACCATCACCCAGGTATTTATCAACAATGCCTTGATGCTTAAAGACAATATTACCCATATGAGAAAAGAAATAGTTTAGTGTTGAGACAGTCTTTTGGGGTCCAATCATTTTGGTGAGGGCTGAAAAGTTCCGTATATCAATATTGAGCAATGTCAATGACTTTAATTCTTCTATTACTGCTGTCTCTGTATCTTTGCCGAGGATAATCTTGTCCACAATCTCTTTGGGCACAAACTTCTGGAACATGTGCCGAATACCTTGTTCATGCTCAGCTCGAGATAGCGTTTCTTTGTAAAGTCTCGCGTTCTCCAAGGCAATGCTTACCGATGTAGCGATCGATTGTAGAAGCTGCTCATCGTTCGCATCAAAGTCACCATTGATCTTATTGAGGACCTCGATCACCCCAATCACATTGCCCTGCGAAATCATCGGCACACACAACACAGACCTTGTTTTAAAATCCGTATATTTATCCACTTCCGGGTAAAAATGCCTGGATTCTTTCACATCATTTACAATTACTGCCTCCCCCCCGGATGCCACATAACCGGCAATCCCCTGGCCAAGTTTGACTCGGTGTTTACCAAGGGATTCACAATCAATATTAAAACAAGTCTTGAACTCAAGTTCCTTACCATCCAAGAGCAACAGGGAACCCGCCTCTGCGTCCATCATTGTACGGATCATATCCATAGTATAATTTAATACCCGACTGATGTCGAAGGTGGAAGAAGCCAGAGCGCTCCCGATCTGTTTAAGTCTGTCTAATTCCTGTTTCCGTTTAACTACCGATGTAGATAATCGGTTCCTTTCGATAGCGAGCGAAAGTCCATCTGCTATCTTCTCTATCAATTTTTGAGCGGCATAAAATTCCTCAGGCTGGCTGGAACACAGGACCAGCAATCCAATAACATGCCCCTCCAGCTTTAAGGGAGTCAAAAGACATGACTGAAAGCCCTGCTCTGCGAAGAGTTCTTTTTCAACCTGATGGGAGAGCGTAATCATGTCGCCCACAATCATACTCACCTCCTGCTTGAGTGCTTTATCAATAATAGAACCCAGATGAGGGTAGTGGGTACCTTTGGAGAGATTGGTTGGTACAAGAGCCAAAAAGTCAAGAATAGAAACACGGTCGGGGGCATTTTCGTCCCATGTCAGAATAACAGCCAAATCAAAAACAACATACCTTTGAATTTCATATAAAATGGCAGATAGAAGTTCGCTGTCTCTAAGACTCGAGTTAATGGACTTTACAATTTCTTCCATAGACCTTAGGCGGCGTTTCACCCGTTTATTTTCCCGCAAAAGACGAAGGTTATCATAGGTGAACGTTGCATTGCTCAAAAGCGGTATCAGGACTTCAACGTCTTCCTGGGTAAACGGTATATCAACAGATTTTCTGGAAATGGTAAGCACACCAACAATATCATTGATGGTCTTTAAAGGCATGCACACAAAGGATTTTGTTCCATAATGCAGATGAGATTTGCGCCCAAAGCGACTATCTTTTTCAATATCCTCTACAACAAGAGGTGATTTATTAATGACAGCATATTTGGCAATACTGGTTGCAAAATCGATCCGGTCTCCCTTTTCAATAATCCCTTCAAGCCTAATACAGGCCTGCACAACAAATGCCTTTCTATGAGGTCGCTCCAGGATCAGAACCGATCCAATATCTGCGTTCACTAGTTTTAAGGCGCGTTCTAAGGTGATATAAAAAAGTTCTTCTGTATCTAAGGTCACATAACAAAGGTCAGAAAGCTCCTTGAGGGTGGCAATTTCAACAAATTTTTTGTCAAGATTTTTTACATTAACTCCAAGTTCATTCTTAAGGCTTTCAATAGACTGCGCAATAACCTCTAATTCATTAGTGGCATACGGTTTTTGAGAACCCGAAACCTCGTTTGTAACCGTATCTGAAATATTCTTGGAGATATCTCTGATCTGGTCAAATAATTTTCGAATGATGGTAAAGCCGAATAAATAAAACGCTAAAAGGATAATAAAATATATGGGAATATATTTGTCTTCAAGTATATTGTACTTGAGAGCGAAATATAAAAAGCCAATAACCGGTACAAGGAAAAAAAGGCCAAAAACAATATAGAGTTTGTGGTAAAGGTCCTTTTTCTCTACCGATACGTTTTTCCACCACATTTTGAAATTCATCTCATTGTTCCATGGATGTATTGATACCATGCAGAGCGATTG
>CAZBBQ010000253.1:0-2647 GCA_964489745.1 uncultured Desulfobacteraceae bacterium | reverse complement strand
ACAGAGGTGGTTGAAGATGGCCAGGCTGTAAAACGAGCTATAGAATTAATTAATAAAATGAAAAGAATCCCCCTCTCCTCTTTTGCTGCTTGTAAAAAATTGATAACCGATTCCTTTCACACCTCTTTTGAGACCCAACTAGAAAAAGAACGGGAAACCCTGTCATGGTGTGCTGACCATCCCAATGGACGAGAAGGCATAGAAGCCTTTTTGGAGAAAAGAAAACCAGTATATACTTGACATGCAAATGTCTTTTTTCTATTCTCCGCCTATCGAAAAGTAAGTTTTATTATTATCTATTATGGTCAGATCTGTATAATGGCATTGGACTGAGTTTCGATTAAATGAAAATGTCTTCTTTGTTGCCTGTAAATATATATAATAGCAAGAAACACGACTCCCACTATACTTCCTAGAAAAACATTGTGGATACATCTCTTTCAATTGATTTTCAATACACATTAACCAAAGATTTATTTCACTTTCCAGGTAATCTGGCAGGATTATTGGATCGCTCTGTAGAGCTTTATCCCGATAGAGATGGAATTGGTATTCCAGGTCAGCTCTTAACGTTTAAGGAATATTATGACCACGTGTGCCGTATGGTTCATGGCCTTCAAAAGATTGGATTAGAACGAAATGACCGGGTTTTATTCATATCACACAACTCCTTGAATTATGCCTTTATCTCCCTGGCAGTCTTTCGAATTGGCGCTGTGCTTGTGCCTGCCAATCCCAAAATTCGACACTATGAACTCGCTCATATGCTTTCTGATACTCATCCCAAATTCATCATTTGTGAACGCAGCAATATAGAAACCGCCTTAAAGGCTTATACATTTATTCAAAAGCCTCCATCAGCGTATTTCATCACAATTGATGAAAAAGCACCATCCACGATATTTATCAATGATCTTGATTTATCCAAAGCCCTAACCCATTGTGAGATCATGGAACCTGATGATACCGCTATGATTGTATATACGGCTGCCATGGATGGCTATCCTCTCGGTGCTGAACTGACCCATGCTTCTATTTTTTATGATACTGTCTTTTTTGCTGAAAGGGCCTTCAAAAATAATGCAAGCCCTGAGGTACTCTCATCAATACTCCCTCTTTTCCATTGTTTCGGATTTACTGTTGGTTTTTTGATGCCCCTCGCAGGAGGTGCAACCTGCTTATTATTGAATACTTCCTTAGGAGGGAGTAAAATTGTTAACGTTATGGATAGGTATCAGGTTACGCAGATCACTTCTGTTCCAGCAATTCTTATCTCTATGATGAAACCGTTATCTGAAAAACCCAATCTTTGTGCCCGACTAACAAATATAGCGAGCGGTGGTATCAGGATTTCAATGAATCTTCTCAAAAAATATCAAGATCGGTTGGGATTGACCATCAATGAAGGATATGGCCTCACAGAAGCCTCTCCTGCTGTGACATGGAATCGAATTGAACATCCTCCCAAGTTTGGGACTGCTGGCTATCCTTTGGCCTGTTGTCAGGTTAAGATAGTTGATGATACAGGCAAAGAACTTCCCGCAGGACATGAAGGGGAAATTTTGGTGAGGGGGTTAAATATTTTTAAAAGATATCTTAATCAACCCACACATACTCAAAATGCCTTTCTAAACGATTGGTTCAAAACCGGTGACCTCGGGCATCTTGATAATGAAAATTATCTTACGTTAACAGGATTAAAAAAAGATATGATTAATATATTTGGTTTAAAAGTATATCCCAAAGAAGTGGAAAGGATACTTTTGTATCATCCTGATATACAATCAGCTCGAATCTGGGGTGAATGGCATCAAAAATATGGCGATATTGTTGCGTGTGAAGTTTCTCTAAAATCTGGACGGACAATGAGTGAAAAAGACTTCCGACATTGGTGCATTGAAAATATTTCTCCCTATAAGATACCACGCAAAATTATTATTAATCATTGATAATCGAAATACTGATTTTCCGTCTCCATTTTTCCTGCAATACTCTAATAAATGACATTCCTCACCTTTTTCGTCTCAAGCTGATAAACCTTAAAATACTGCCGACAATCTCAAGCCCATCAAAACAAAGGACCGATTATTGGAAAAAAATGTAGCAAGATTTATTGTAGGAAACCTAAGAAACTAAAAGGGAGTAGAGGATAAATCCCGGCTGAAAAAGCGTAAAAATTAACCCACAAGGAGCTATGATCCCTGGCAGGACACCCTGTAATGCAACTCAAGCAGAAAACTTAACCGAAAAAAACGCAATCAGAACAGCATAAAAGGCAATAAAAGGATAAATTTATCGCCACTTGCTATAATATTCCAAATAATCGGCATCAATATCAGTCGTTCGTCTGAGGTTTTTCACCACTTTAACACAAGCCATGATGAGGATGATTACGGCTGTTAGTATTAGGGTATGCACGTTCATATTACTTATCTTTAAAATTGGTTTGTTTATTACGTGTTACTTATCTCTTACAAAAAATACCTGTTTATATATCTAAAGAGCAATAAAGGTGCCAAAAAAGGCTGTGGTAGATTTTCTTTAGATTTCAAATTGTTACTATAACCTCACTGAAGCTCCATCTTGAAATGTGTAAAAGAATACAAATATTATGGGAAATTAATTTCCACTTGTTGGTAAGATTTTA
>CAZBBQ010000252.1:0-2653 GCA_964489745.1 uncultured Desulfobacteraceae bacterium | reverse complement strand
TTGATAAAATCCGATGATGATATGGAAGAGAATACAAAAGGAAGCAATAGAATTTTAAGAGACAAGAGAGAAAATGAACAAAAACTCACTATCCTTTGTGAGATTACAAGACTTGTTTCCTCTCTTCTTCATTTGCAGGACGTATTGGATGCTATTGTAGATTTACTTACAAAAGAATTTAAGCTTGATGCATGTTCGATCCGCCTGCTGGATGATGATGGAAACATGAGAATAAAGAGTCAAAAAGGATTAAGCAAAAAATTTGTCAAGACAGCAACGAGAAAACCGACAGTCGATAGTTACTCCGGGGAGTGTTTTCTCACTGGAAAAATAGTCATTGTCAATGAGGCGAAAGAAATCGACAAACCAATATCAACTACTCTTCTTGTTGGTGAAAATATCGAATCTTTTGCTGTTACTCCTATAAAATCTGAGGGGAATATTATTGGCGTTCTTGTGACTGCTTCAAAAAGGAAGAACTACTTTCATGAACGCTACAATGACGTGATTTATATTATTGCCAATCAAATTGGCATGGCGATCAAGATTTCCCAGTTGTACGATGATATTTACGCTTTCAGTCGAGAGCTTGAAAAAAAGGTTCAAGAAAGGACAAAAAAGTTAGAGGAGAAAAGCAAAAAATTAGCTGAGGCAGAAAAACTTGCTGCACTGGGAAAAATGGCAAACATGGTAGCTGATGAATGTAGAAATTCATTAACAGTCGTTGGTGGTTTTTCCAGAAGACTGTATAAAAAAACACCTGATGATGATCCACGAAAGAAAGATCTTAGGATAATAGTTGAAGAGGTCGAAGTCTTAGAACGAAAAGTTTCAAAAATAGTAAAGATGGGAAATAAAAAATAAGGCAGAGCTATTTGCAGAGAAGTGTCAATGCAACACCCTCTCTCCTGCCACCCACCCAATTGCACCCTTTAACAACCAATAAATCTATCGGGATATAGCTTTTAAAAGCCCTTATTCGCCAGAATGTTCATGCCTGTTTCTCGAGCCTTATAATAAGCTGAGATACCACTCTCAAGGCTGTTCGGGTCAACACCAGGTGTATCGGTTCGTACTTCGATGAGCTCAATGCCCCTTTGTTGTATTATATCGCATTGAGTCTGATAGGCCTTGTGCCGTGAGATGTTGACCGCAAGGTGGTGAATATGCCAGGGTGTCATTTTTTTCTTTAAAAAACTGTTCGAAGGGCCCTCAAAGTTACTCGACGCTATAAAGTGAACAATAATCTTTTCCGGTTGAATCAAATCGGCTAATGCCTGAACAGGGGCCTTGTTCACCATACCTCCATCAACATAGAGGGAACCATTAATCTCTACCGGTTTGAAGAGTATGGGCACCGCCCCAGAGGCCTGGATTCCTTTGGTTAAACTTCCTCGGGTGAAAAGCTCTTCTCTCTTATAGGTGAGATTCGTGGCGCTGATTACCAAGGGTACAGGACAGTCTTGTATCTGTGTGATGGGAATATGCTTCAGAAGGCGGGCAAACCCTTTTCCCCTGAGGTATCCGGAATATCCCTTAAATAGTTTCAGTGCCCTTTTCAGTATGAGGGGCATGGGATCAGGATCCCAGAAATCTGATTTTTTCAGCCCAAGTAAAATATCCCTTATAGTGTTGTCGCTCATATCTGAGGCAGCCATCGCAGCAATAATTGCCCCTGAACTAGCTCCGGCATAACCGGAGGATCGAATGTTACGATCCCGAAGTGCAGCCAGGAATCCAGCATGTGCAAAAAAGCCAAAAAACCCTGATGAAAAGACCACTCCTATTTTTGAAGCACGATCTTGACGCACTTGCACCACCTTTCTGCCATATCAATTGGCGACGATAATAGTATAAAACTGGTACATTCAAGGAAATAGTAACGGAGAAGAGTGAGAATAAAGAGTGACTATGAAAGATGGTATCCCTCTTTCAAGTTTTAAAACATTTTTACCCCTTCTGTGGCACCCTTTCCAAATTCCGACAGTATCTCTGCTGCAATGACCAAGCCTTCCGTGAGATATCTCTCGTTGATACCTGGAAGCGCATAGGCATAAAAGAGAACGTTGCTGGTATTCTCAGTTACCCTTGTTTTTTCATCCGCTCCCTGGCAAAGAACACAGACAATTTCTTTTTCATCCCTCAACACAATCTCACCTTTCTTAGTTGTGAGATCCCGATGGCCCATAGCCCTGCATGTTTCTCCTTCTTCTGCCAAGTCCAGTGTCAATGTTCCATCAAAACGGTCATAGTCGGTAACGGCAACCAGTATACCTGCGCACATCTCTGACATAAAGTGGGCATCTACCATTATGTTGTACCTGGGGAAGCCACTATTAACCGTTCTTTTTAGGTGCTTCGGTAACGGACATTCATACTCAAAATCTTTAAAAAAATTTTTATAGATATCTATTCGTTCAGTGATCTCTGCCAGTATTTCCCGTTTCCTCATCTTTCGAAGGAGCTTTCTCTTATACTGATCGAAACCTGGAGGGTTGAGAAAGTTTTGACAGCCTGAAATGAGCGTTAACCCGAAAGCAACGTCTGGGTATCGTGATATGTATTTTGATGATTTAGAGAATTTGATAGATAAGGTCATTGCAATACAAAAATAAGATACATTGTAACATTTTAGCTCTTTGAAATTACCTGG
>CAZBBQ010000251.1:0-2657 GCA_964489745.1 uncultured Desulfobacteraceae bacterium | reverse complement strand
GAACCATTCTTCGTGTTCTTTCCGAAAAATATGGAGCTTTTATATGCATAAGCCTGCTGAATTTTTTGCCGACCTTTCCCTTTTATTCGTTGCCATAATATGGGGAAGCACCTTCATTATCGTGAAGCAATCTGTAGAATATATTCCGGTATTTTCGTTTTTATTCATGAGGTTTGCACTGGCAGGGATGTTACTTATACTCATCAATGCCCCTAAATTGAAAGCAATTGATAAAGGTGTTCTTACGGATGGCATGATGCTTGGCATAGCTCTTTTTTTAGCCTATGCATTTCAAACCTTTGCGTTAACAGTTACCTCTGCCTCTATTACAGCTTTCATTACAGGCCTTTTCGTTGTCTTCGTTCCAGTGCTATCAAGTGTTTTCTTGAAAAAATTGCCGCGTCAAGAAGCTATGATAGGGGTAGTGTTTGCAACGATCGGGCTTGCATTCATCACATTACAGGGTAAATTTCTTGTATCTTTTGGTGAATTTTTGGCCTTTGTTTGTGCTTTTTTCATTGCTATACATATCATTTTAACAGATAAACTCTCCAGAAGAAACGACTTCGGCCTGCTCACAATGGTGCAGGTAAATATGGTGGCGCTTTTTTCTCTCATTTTCTCTCTTTTCTTGGACCCTTGTGTCATCCCCATACATTTTAATAACCAACTCATTTTCTCTTTAATTATCAACAGCGTTTTTGCTACTGTTGTGGCATTTGTTATACAAACGAGCATGCAAAAACACACCACACCCACCAAAGCCGCTATCATTTTTATTATGGAACCCGTATCTTCTGCCTTTTTCAGCTACTGGATCGGAGGAGAACTTTTGACTGCCAAACAGTACGTCGGCACATCCTTCATTCTGTTAGCCATGGTGTTTACAGAAGCTGGAACATATGTGAAAATGAAGAGGGAGGCAACCTTTGGTTAAGACCTTTCTGTGTATATCAGTTGGTATCGTAGCCATCTCATTTGCCTCGATCTTTATACGATTCTGCGATGATGTCCCTTCCATTATGATTGCCACCTACCGGCTTACCCTTTCCTCGGCCATCTTGTTAATCATTGCAAAAAGTAAGGGCATACGCCTCTCTTCATATAAAAAGAGGCATATCCTCATGGGGATACTGGGGGGATTTTTTCTCTCACTCCACTTTTCCTTTTGGATAAGCTCCCTGAAATTCACATCCGTGGCAAGCAGTGTGGTTCTTGTTACGACAAACCCCATTTTTGTGGGATTATTCTCATATCTCTTCTTCAAAGAAAAACAGCCTGTTGAACTCATCCTTGGCATCATTCTCTCCTTTTTAGGGAGTGTCATCCTTGCAGTTGGCGATTCGAGTTTTCAAGGCTTGACTGCCCAAAACCCATTATTTCTTCTGGGCGATATTCTTGCCTTACTGGGTGCCATCATGGCAAGTGGTTACCTAATGGTGGGTTCAAAATTGAGGGAGGAGATGGATATCTTGCCTTACATATCCATGGTTTATACGTTCTCGGCATTGTTCCTGTTGATCGCCTCTCTATCCTTAGGAGTATCTTTTACTGGATATAAGCAAAGTTCTTATTTCTATATGGTTCTTCTTGCTATCGTCCCGCAGCTCATTGGCCATACGGCCTTTAATTGGGCGCTAAAACATCTAAAAGCCAGTATGGTTGCTGTCACTATCTTGGGGGAGCCCATTGGAGCATCCATTTTGGCCTATATCATTTTTCAGGAGACGATACAATCTTGTCAATCTGTTGGGATTATTTTAATCTTCCTGGCCATTATAATTGCCTCCAGAAAAGGGGGGAAAAGTACGGGTGACAAAGTATTATGGAGTGAATTGAAAAACCTATGAACCTCATCGATTCTCACTGCCATCTCTATTCTCTTTCTAATGTGAAAGATGCTATTATTCAGGCTTGCGATGCTGGCATCACAAAGGCAGTTGTGGTAAGTGAAAACTTGCAGACAATGGAGCAAACCCTAAAACTCAGAGATGCTTTTCCAGAATTTGTTCTTCCTGGGCTGGGCATTCATCCTGTTGATGTTCTCTCTATGTCACACAATGAATGGGAAAAATCCCTTTCTTTTTTGAAAATCCATGCGCATGAGGCTGCATGCATTGGAGAAATTGGTCTGGATTATAAGTATGCTACCACGGAAAAAGAGAAAGAAAGGCAACGTGGAGCCCTTCATGCTCAGATGGAGGTGGCGGCCGAAAATCACTTACCCATCAACCTTCACTCCCGAAGGGCACTCAGGCAGACCATGGAAGAAGCCATTACGTTTCATAAGAAAACCGGGCTTTCAGCCCTCCTTCACTGGTTTGCCCATTCACAGAAACTCTTGAGGCGAACCAATGAAGAAGGCATTTTTGTCTCTGTTGGCCCTTCCATACTTTTTTCGGAGGAGGCCTTGAATTGTGCCTTTGCCATAGATCCCAAACTCATTTTAGTAGAAACTGATACGCCTGTACCCTTTAACGGGAAAGCCTCCAATCCAGCATGGATAGCCGAGGTGGCTGATACATTGATAATCAAGCATCCAGAGAAGCAACTCACGAAAGAAAGACTCTTTGATAATACCCAGCGATACTTAAAGAAAGGGACCAGGTAATTTCAAAGAGCGAAAATGTTACAAAGGAACCATAACAGTTTAGCCG
>CAZBBQ010000250.1:0-2698 GCA_964489745.1 uncultured Desulfobacteraceae bacterium | reverse complement strand
GGTAGGGAGAACGCCCAAAGAATTTCTTGGTATACAAGAAGATCAGAAGGTGAGTGTGGGAGAATTTGAGTCAATGTGTAGTCCCATAACCCAGGCAAAGGTCTTAAATGAGGTCACAACAGATTTCAATATTATCTTTGGATTATGTGTTGGTCATGATTCTCTTTTTATGCGGTACTCTAATGCGCTATGCACAACATTGGTAACAAAGGATAGGGTAACTGGCCATAATCCTCTCGTAGCCCTCAATCTGCATAGATCTTATTATAGGAGGTTAAAAAAAGAGAAATTTAAAAAGGGTGGGCGTATTACTGTCACGGTAGAAGATGATTGATTTTAAGGGAATATATTTATGGATGCGATAGCTGAAAAATTAGTTACCTATATATCAGAAACAAACTATGATGGACTCCCCAAAGATGTTATTGATGAGACAAAGAAATTTATCCTTGACACCCTTGGTGTTGGCCTTGCTGGCGCAAGGGAGCCAGGCTGTAAAGAGGCGGTAGACCTGGTAAAAAAATGGTCCTCAAATAATGACGGAGCTACCATTATTTATTATGGAGACAGGGTTTCACCTCCTGAGGCTGCATTTGCAAATAGTGTGATGATGCATGCCCTTGATTTTGATGATACCCTTGATAGCTCCGCTATGCATGCCCATGTTTCATCCATTCCGGCTGCCCTTGCAATAGCTGAAGATAAAGGAAAGGTTAGTGGAAAAGAATTTATTACTGCTGTTGCCTTGGGAGTCGATATAACATGCAGGATTGGCTCAGCAATACTATCTCCCCTTTCATGGATAAGGACTGCCACATGTGGTTCCTTTGGTGCAGCTGCAGCTGCAGCAAAAATCTTAAACGGAAGCGAGAAAGAAATAGTACATACCCTTGGCATTGTCTACAGCCAGACTGCAGGGAATGCGCAGTGTCTTGTTGACGGGGGGTTAGTAAAGAGAATGCAGCCAGGCTTTTCTGCAAGAAGTGCAGTTCTCAGTGCTGCTCTGGCATCTCAAGGGGTTACAGGGGCTACGAATGTATTTATGGGTGAGTATGGTTTCTTTAAACTATATGAAAGGGGTAAAGTAAAAGAAGAAAAGGTAGTCGAAAACCTTGGCGACCACTTTGGTGTAATGGATTTGAGTATCAAGCCATATCCCTGCTGTCGCATGACCCACGCTTCTATAGACGCTGCCTTGGAATTATATACCTCTCACCACATAGATGTGGAAGGTATTGCTGAAGTCGTAGTTTATGTATCTAAAATGGTTTCTGATATGGTTGGTGGCCCATTTACAATCAGGGGTAATCCTCAGGTTGATGCCCAGTTTAGCATCCCGTATACGGTAGCAGTAGCATTAAAAAAAGGGAAAGTTTTCTTGAATGACTTTACCTCGGATACAGTCAAAAAGGATTCCTCGCTATTGGAGCTTGCTAAAAAGGTTAGGGTCTTGATAGACCCTGAACTATCTGCTAATGATATCTCTTGTGCAAACATGGTGATTAGGATGTTACAAGGAGAGAGCATTTCCTTTAAAGTAAATACCCTAAAAGGAAGTCCTTTGCGGCCTATGACGTTTGAAGAGTGTGCGGATAAATTTAAACAATGCCTTGAATATTCTCATAAATCATCTCTGATTACAAACAATGAGATTATTACAGATTTTATTTTCAATCTGGAGAAGAAAAAGGATGTAGGTGAAATCTTTGATTACGTGTAAAGTGCGGTGTAGAAAAATTGAGAGAGAAAGGAGGTGAACGATTATATTTTACCGGGTATATGTAAGGCTAAGTTTTGAGGCAATCTCTCGATGAGAGACATTTAAAACAAAAAGAAGGGAGGAAGCAAGATGGAGAGATTTAAGCGTAATTCTTTATTTTCAGTGATTATTTTGGCAGCAGTAGTATGTGTTGGATTTGTTTTTATTTCAGGGTGTGCAACTGCACCAAAGAAAGGCGAGGGACCTGTTGCAACCTTAAAAGTTTGTCCTTCGGCAGAAATCACTACCCTCAAATATTTTATGAAGAAGTCAAAGTTTAGCGGGGGGCCAAAATTTCATGTTAAAGTTGGTATCAAAAATATTTCTGACAAAGACAAGCGTTACAGAGTAAGTATTTTCCTGCCAGATGGTGTTTCTTCCGGAGGATTTTTTCCCAGAAAAGGGAAACCTCCTGTTATAAAGCCAGGAGCGGAGAAGATGAGGACCTTTCCTATGTATTTTAGCTGTGTTCCCGATAGTCTTATTGTAAAGGTGGAAGAACTGTAGAATCTTTAGAAGAAAGGAGTATGAGAAGATGAGATTAAAAAGCTTTTCTTTTTTGACAACAATAATTTTTGCAGTTTCAATCATTATATTTGCACCTGGAAATGCCAGTGCTGTTAAATTTTTATCTCTTGGCACAGGAAGTCCTGCCGGAACCTATTACTTTCTCGGAGCAGGCTTTGCTGCGATTATCAACAAGAATGTTAAAGGAGTAAGAGTCACCGCAGAGTCAACCGCGGCCTCCACAGAAAACGCCCGGTATCTGATCAGGAATAAGATGGATATGGGCCTTGCCAGCATGGGCACTTTGAATGGATTAAAGAAGCAGGGGATGGATGTTGACAAGGTACGCCTGATTGCCGTGGGTCATACCAGCGATACCCACTGGATCGTACGAAAGGACTCTCCGATTAAATCCTGTTATGACTTTAAAGG
>CAZBBQ010000249.1:0-2700 GCA_964489745.1 uncultured Desulfobacteraceae bacterium | reverse complement strand
AAATCCCCTGCAATAACGAGAGGATTTCCAGCCACTAAAAAAGCAATAATTCCAACTAAACATAATGTTAATTTGACTCTCATTTTTATCCTTCTTTTCATTCCTTTATCCTCACTTATGAATTAATAGTTTCGTACCTTAAACCCAAAAAATCTTTTTTCTCATCACACCTCCTCTCCATTAGTACTTAGAATTAAAAGAACTCTCCTTTCATCGAAAATATCTCGATGATAAGGCCACGCCCAAGAAAAAAAATATATTATAGCTTCATCCTTCAGTTGGATACATTCGCTTGGTTTTTAGTGAAATCTAAGACATCGCCATTAACCGCCAGTAATATATCCTTCGGGTCCATAATTAGCATGAACCCTCTTTTGCCACCGTTTATGGCCACTTTATCAAATTTTAATAGACCTGCTTCCATCACGACCGGCAAATCCTGTTTTGTGCCGAAAGGACTGATGCCACCCACCAGATATCCCGTCAGACGCTCCGCCGTTGCCATATCTGCCATGGCAGCCCTTTTTACTGAAAAGGCCTCGGCCAGTCTTTTCAGGTTTATGTTTTTATCTCCTGGCATGAGAATAATTACATTACCCTTTCGACCCATATTAACAATCAATGTCTTGCTTGTTCTTTCAATAGGAAATCCCATAGCTTCCGCTGCAAAAGCAGCCCCTTTTACATCATGTATGTACTCTACAACTTGAAAATGAATACCTTTTTGTTTAAGAAACCTTATAGCTCGTGTTGACATTTTTTATTGAAACCTAATCATCAGGAGTAAAAGCATACGTCAATTCATTTACATCAAAAATATGTCTCTTCCCGAAGATAGGACAGGGGGAAGAAATGTCTTATTCTTCTAATAACAAACAAAGACAAACTTCATGAAAAGAAATAATATCAGATACCACTTTTTCTTCCTATCTGTCTTCTGCCTTCAGAACCCGCTTATTTCTCTGCCTTAAGGTAAAACCAATTGAATCCAGATATTCAAAAACCGACACTGGTAGAGTTCTGCCACACACTGTATTATCTTTCTATCCAGGGCGATTGTTACGTTTAGATCCAAAATTATTTGTCTAATCCTCAATTTTCCTATGCCGGGAATTGTTATATCCATCATTTATATCACCATGATTATTCCCTTCGGTTTCTCCACTACCTCCCCAATAACGGTTGCTTTATCTACTCCTTGTTCATAAAGTTTTTTGAGTGCTTCTTCTGCTTTTTGAGGGGGCACAGCGAGCATCAAACCTCCAGAGGTTTGGGCATCAAATACGAGCCACTGCTTCCAATCAGGTACATCCCCGGAGAACTCCACCTTTTCCTCTCGGAACTTTCTGTTCCGTTGACTTCCCGGTGGAATGAGTCCCATCTTCGCAAATTCCTCTACTCTGGGAAAAAGAGGAAGTGAAGAGGAATCAATTTCTATACCCGCATTTTCTTCAGTCTGTTCAATCATTTCTAAGAGATGACCTGCAACCCCAAAGCCGGTTATATCAGTACAGACATTAACACCAATCTCTAGGGCGATTTCAGAGGCTTTTTTGTTTAAGGTAGCCATGCTTTGGGCAACCTCAGCCTGAGTTTCCTCATCTACCATTCCCCCTTTCAACGCATTATTAATTATGCCGGTACCTAAAGCCTTAGTGAGGATAAGTTTATCCCCTACTTCAAGATGACCTTTGGTTAAAATCCTTCTGGGGTCAATTATCCCAATAACCGAGAGGCCATATTTAATTTCCTTCGGATCGATCACAGAATGTCCCCCGACAAGCGCTACATTAGCCTCCTTAAGCTTATCTGCTCCACCTCTTAAAACTTCCCCAAGCATAGATAGACCCATAGATGCCGCAGGGAAGCAAACTATATTCATGGCAGCGATTGGCTTTCCTCCCATGGCATAGACATCACTTAATGCATTCGCAGCGGCAATCTGTCCATATATGTAAGCCTCTTTAACAATGGGAGTAAAGTAATCAACACTTGCAATAACGGCAAGGTCCTCCCTTAGCTTGTAAACTGCTGCATCGTCTTCTATTCCTGCAAGTAGATTCGGATCAATTATAGTGCTTAATCCCTTAAGAACTTCCTTTAGGTCACCCGGACCAAGCTTTGTCCCTCAACCACCTCCCATAAATTCCGGACCAAATTGAAACTTGTCTTCAGTCATAACCTCCCCTTTATAGTAAATTTATATTTAACTTTTATTCTTTAATTCTTTAAATTCTATCGAAGTCTGTTCGAAAATCAGCTAGCTCCCGCCGGTTTTGCAAACCGGTCTAGGGCACCCAGCCCTTTTGCCCCTGGTGCCTGGGTTAAAAAGGCATATAAGCCAGACTAAAAAATATATGGAAAAATTATGAGAAGTATAAATGAAAGGAAGGTAATTTTTCGGCCTGGCCCGTGCCTACCAAACCCGGGTAGAATTCTTTATTGTGTGTCAGGTAAAGCCAAAAAATGGATACATAGACGAGCTCCTTCTGGCAGGAAGTCTTTCCGCCACACCCCATATTATCTTCTCCTTAAGGACTATTGTTTTAAAATTATTTGAATATGTCAAATTCAAAATAGTTATAATCCTTTGTTGATTATAACAGAAATTTATGGTAATTATTCCTAACAATTCACTCTATTATGCGGGTTTATTATGAGTTATGATCAATTTAGGAATATTACCATTCAACAGATGGA
>CAZBBQ010000248.1:0-2707 GCA_964489745.1 uncultured Desulfobacteraceae bacterium | reverse complement strand
CCAACAAAGGAAATAGTTCAATTCAATCAATTAATTCATGAACACGCCTCAAGAAAAAATTCTTTATCCGTATGTGCTTGATCATAAACCGGGATTCTTTCTCAATTGGTTTCTGTACAGGCTTTTTAAAAGAGTAAGCCTGAGTGAAAGCATGAAAGAAGATCTGAAGCAAATGCACAGGGAAGGCACAGTCGTCTATGCAATCAAGTATAGGGGAAAATTGGATTACCTTCTCTACCATTATAATTTCCGCAGAAAACGATTGCCGTATCCCACAATAGCCTTTGACCTCAATATTTCTATGCTATTACCTTTTACCCGCTTCGTAAAAGTCATTGTATCCCAAATCTCCTCGCTGCTTCGGAACGGTCGTCTTCCAAGCCCGTATCATTCAGGATTTTATGAAAAGGCTATTCAACAGGGTACTACGTCTCTTATCTTCCTTGTTGACCCAAAGGGCTTTATCAGACATTTTATTCATGCAGAAAAAGATCATCTGCAATTCCTCCTGGAGACACAAAAGAAAATGGACCGTCCCATTTATATCGTTCCACAACTGGTCCTGTATAAAAAGACGCCTGAAAGGGACTATTCAAGCCTCACTAACATATTTTTTGGATTCAAAGACCACCCTGGCGTGATTAGAAAAATTGTCCTTTTTTTCAGGCACAATCGCCGTGCCTTTATCGACTTTGGTCGTCCCCTGGATCTGAAAGCCTATTTAGAAAATCAACCATCTACAAGACCTCTCCATGATATGGCTGCAGAAATGAGGCAGATGCTTATCAACAGCATCGACAAACAGAAAAGAGTAATTCTCGGTCCGATCATGAAATCCAGACAGCAGATCAAGGAATCGGTCCTTACTGATAAAAAGGTCAACAAGGAAATTGCTATACTGGCCTCTGGTAATGAAAAAAGGCTCAAGCAGCTTAAAAAAGAGGCTGGAGGGTATTTTGAAGAGATCGCTGCAGATTATAACATGGCCTATATACAAACCTTTATTGCAGCATTAAATTGGTTCTGGAAAAAGATCTTTGAAGGGATAGATGTGGATATGGGTAGCCTTGCACAAGTGAGGGAATGGGCTCGAAAAGGAACACTGATTTATGTTCCTTCCCATAAAAGCCACATCGATTACCTTATCCTCAATTATATACTTTATAATTATCATATGCATACCCCCAGGGTTACTGCTGGAAAAAATATGGCCTTTTGGCCGATGGGACGATTTTTTAGAAAATGCGGTGTCTTTTTCATCCGTCGCTCTTTCAAGGGTGAAAAACTTTATTCAGAGGTCTTTCAAAGGTATATTAAATCACTTCTTGAAGAAGGGCACCCCATTGAATTCTTTATTGAAGGCGGACGAAGCCGAAATGGTAAATTGACACTTCCCAAAACCGGTTTCCTCTCAATCCTGTTTCGTGCGTATCGTGAAGGATTTTGTAAAGATCTGATATTTGTTCCCGCTTCTATAATTTATGATCGAATTATGGAAGAAAAATCCTACCATAAAGAGATTGAAGGAGGTCTTAAAAAGAAAGAAAATTTCATGCAGATCATAAAAGCGAGACGGTTTCTAAAAAGAAGATATGGAAAGATTTATATCCGATTCAGTCATCCTTTTTCGTTGAATGAATATCTGTCTCAAATGGATTCATCAGTAAAAAATGTTCCCCGTGACCTGGCCTTTCATTTAGTTCAGTCAATAAATGCTATTTCTCTCGTAACACCTCTTTCGCTAATCGCTACGGCCATTTTAGCCAATCACCAGAGGGGATTCCATTTTTCAGAACTGGCTGAAACAGTCAACATTCTTTTAAGATTTATAAGAAAATATGACGTCCCTACAGCATCTACCCTTGTCGATTCATCAAAAACAATAGAAGAGACACTATCACTGCTCATCAATCAA
Source organism: uncultured Desulfobacteraceae bacterium (assembly GCA_964489745.1). Lineage (GTDB taxonomy): Bacteria > Desulfobacterota > DSM-4660 > Desulfatiglandales > B25-G16 > B33-G16. The sequence goes on along the minus strand of CAZBBQ010000248.1, from coordinate 792 downwards.
AAGGTTATCGATTTTATGGAAGATGCAACAGGAGAGGAGGAAACTTTTTACTATGTAGATGAAGATAAAAAAATAAAGCTTGAATATTATAAAAACAGCATCATACACTTTTTCATCCCCCACTCACTTGTAGCTATATCGCTCTTAACCGGCGCTGAAGAGGAAAAAAATCTCAAATCAATCATTTCCGACTATACCTTTTTGAAAAATCTTTTTAAAAACGAGTTCTTTTTTGATAAGACTGAGAATCCCCAAGAAAAAGTCATCTCTTTAACAGAATATTTTCTGGATTCCACCTTTTTATCGCTCTCTGAGGGGAATGGGGGATACAAAATAACAAAACTCGGCTTTAATAAATTACCTATATGGGCCGCTCTGGCCAAAACATTCCTTGAATCATATTGGATTGCTGCTAAATCGATGAGCCAACAAAAAGATAAAGATGGTAAAATAGAAGACCTTTTGAAAAATATGAATTACCTTGGAAAACGATTTCATAAACTAGGAGTTATTGATCATATCGGCGCCCTCTCTGAACTCAATTTTAAAAACGCCATACGGTTCATTAATAGTGATATTCTGAATCTTCAGGTCGATTCAAAAGAAGACAGTCCACATGATTTCGAGAGACTACCCCAGTTCAGCCAGAGGCTATACAAATTATCTCATTACATATCATAGGGTGCATTTAATTCACAATACTTATCATCCTCCTCTCCCTTTGAACACCCATTCAAAGCCAACTGCCATCCTCAAGTGAAAATGAATTCTTCCTCACTCTCTTTATCTGGT
>CAZBBQ010000247.1:0-2749 GCA_964489745.1 uncultured Desulfobacteraceae bacterium | reverse complement strand
AACCATACCTACAATAAAAAGGGAAGTTGATACTATGTGGGTCTGGTAAGATATCCAAAGGTATACAGTTAACCCAGTATCCACAATTCAAGATTTGATAGCAATACTTTCTCATTTCACCTTAACAATACTTCACTAAATAACATTAGTTTACTTTTTTGTAAAGTTTACATATTTAGTGAAGTATTTGAAATTGATATATATTATTGGATTTTGATTATGGTCACTTCACTAAATTTTAATACTTGACAAATTTGTGAAGTTACTATATTTAATGAAGTATGCAGAATATAGCTAAAAATATATTCTTATTAGAGATTCCCTCTATCCTTGCTGCGCTTTTGGAAGTACCCAAGGACCAAGTGACCGTTCAGGAATCTTCACATGAGGTTCGTCATGACCTAGTTCTAAATATAGGGGGCCGTATTTTTCTCGCAGACTTTAAGAATTCAAGCGCTCGTCCACAGTTGCTTTCCGCATCGATTGACATCGAAAAAAACAGAAACAATTTAGCACACAATACGATTCCAATTGTGGTCGTTCCCTACATGGCGGAGGCAGGGCGCCATTTCTGCAGCGAGCACCGACTCCCATGGCTTGATCTTTCAGGGAATGCACACATAAGAGCACCAGGGATCCTCATTCATGTTGAAGGCCGACCAAACCGTTTCAGGAGTGCCGGGCGACCACGCAATCCGTTCGCTTCTAAGAGCTCGCGAGTTACGCGCCAACTCTTAATAGAGCCAGACAGGTATATCACTCAACGTGAATTATCAAAGGTGCTTCGCTTAGGTGAAGGATTCGTAAGCAGTATTGTTCGGAAACTTGAAATGGATGGAATGATAGTCAGAAATGACAACGGAGCACTCAAACCTTCCAATCCGGATCATTTACTTGATGCCTGGCACGAAGTCTATGATTTCAATCGACACCACATTATAAAAGGGCATATCGCTGCTCGATCTGGAGACTTACTACTTCATAAGATCACGGACGTGCTTAGTCTAAATGCTGTGGATTATTCGGCTACAGGTCTTGCTGCCGCCTGGCTTTACGCCCGTTTCGCAAACTTCAGACTTGTTACCATTTATTTACAACATTTGCCTAATAAGGAGTTGATCGGATTGCTGAATTTTCGGGAAGATGAACGTGGCGCCAACACATGGTTAGTTATTCCCAAAGATGAAGGAGTCTTTCATGGTTCTGAGGTTTATGAGGGAGTTCCATGCGTGCACCCTGTACAGGTATACATGGATTTAAAAGGACATCCTGAAAGAGCATCTGAAGCAGCTGCCAAGTTACGCCAGGACTATCTCAGGCGGAGATAAGATGACTGAAAAACCTTCTTACGCTTCTGAATATAGGCCAGAGCAAGTAACCCTGGTTTACCAAACATGCCTTTATATTGCAACGAAACTTGGGGATCTCTTAGACGAGCTTGTCGTTGTTGGCGGACTTGTGCCCTCTCTTCTGATACCGAGAAAATCACTTCCTCAAGGCGTAGATCCTCATATCGGCACTATGGACCTTGATTTGGGTCTTACCCTGGCGCTCCTGGATGCTAAGAGATATGAGAACTTAACTGAAAGGCTCCGTAGGGCAGGTTTTGGGCCGGATACTAATAAGGAAGGAAACTTTACATTTCAACGGTGGAAAATAGAGTTATCTAAAGATATGAAAATAACCATTGACTTCGTGATTCCACCGAGCGTTGTAAACGATGTGGGAGGAAAGCTTCGTAATATCGAAAAGGACTTCGCGGCAGTAATTACCCCTGGGCTTCAACTTGCTTTCAGGGATAGGCAAAAGATCAGTATTGAAGGGCAAACGATTTTAGGGGGAAAAGCAAGGCGTGAGATGTGGGTATGTGGCCCTGGTGCGTTTGTTGTTCTCAAGGCTCTTGCCTTCGGAACAAGGGGTGAGGATAAAGATTCCTACGACCTATATTACATGATTCGAAATTACGGTAATGGCGTTGAAGACGTCTACAAATGTCTGGCTCCTTTACTGGGTGACCAAGATTCTCAAAAAGCACTTGAAATTCTAAAACGTGATTTCTCTGATCTCGATACAATAGGACCTCTGGCTGTTGCCAAATTCCTTTATCGAGACCGAAATGATGATCTTCAGGCCGAAGTTGTAGGTTTTGTTGGCGAACTCCTTGGAAAATGCCAAATCGTCCAAGTCTGAGTGATCAGTCTGGCAATACACCTCATTAGGCAAATGGTAGATATTATAAATAACATATTTTGCAATGTGAGGGCTCACAATATCTGCTATCTTGGCCAGATTTTATCACGCTGAATTCATCAGATATTCGGATGAAATATGAAAGTGGGAGAGAATCTTATATGTCTCCAATGATGGCAAGGCATCTGGAATTAGCGACTGAAATCGTTTTGGAACCTACGTCCACATTTACATAGTAAAATCGTAGTAAGAAATGTTCAATTATAATGCCATGCCTTTTAGATTGTTGATATCTGGCAGCTAAAACCCGAGCCAGTCTTGGATATTTTCCCGATATCACAACATTGTGGAGATTCAAGGTATTGACAAGGTATCTGCAATCCAAAGGTTTTGACTACCAAATCAATACTTGAATGAATTGCAATTCAGTTCAATTGAAGGATCATGTAAGTAGTCATAGCCCTCAAAAAGCACTTGCAAGAATTGTAAACGGCAAAATATAGAAAGCAGTAATTGCTAATGTAATACGGTATTATACAGAAAATATATAGTGTTAATA
>CAZBBQ010000246.1:1688-2750 GCA_964489745.1 uncultured Desulfobacteraceae bacterium | reverse complement strand
CGAGATCGGTCAAGATTGGCAGAACTAATAGTAACTGCACTAAAATACTCTGAGGGCTCCAGCCCTTTCTTGATAATGTCTACGGTATTAAATGTATCAGTTTCTCCTTTAATATTTACAGCCTCTGGATCAACTACCATCCTCATTACCCTCACATCCAGCGATTCAGGTACTTTAAGGGAAATATCCCGTAACAGGTCAACGACCTTATGGTCTCCACCAATTCCAGGAAGGAAGAATGCTGACTTTTTGATTTGAGTTATTTCTATCCTCATCTGCTGTACCGGATCCACAATCCTTCTTGCATCAGGAAGGGTTTGCCTAAATGTCTCTGTAATCTGTTTATCCAGCATCCTGTAGCGCTCCTTTAGAAAATAATAATCCATACCAAAATATGTGATCAAAAGAGATAGAATAACTATCAAAAAGACAGCAGCCCTTCGGATATCCCTCTTGAGCTTAGTATCCTTTCTTTTTATCTCAAATTCATCTTTTCTGAAATTGAAACCGAGGCCTTGCTTATTACCTCGAAGGGTAAGCGCTAAGGCGCTATCCATTGTAGCAGAATTCCAGGATCGAGCTATATTTTCGTCCATATGAATGCTTGGATCACCGCCTGCCACATTAATTTCTTCAACAGGGATATCAAAAAATCGTTCTAAAAGACCCACCGTATGTGGATAAAGATTTCCTGTGCCAGTGACAAAAATCTTTTCTGGTTTAGCTTCTATGTCATTCTGATACTCAAATGCATGGAGTGTATTTTGAACATTTGTACACAATGACTCGAAACAGGATACAATTGGCTCAGCTGCCTGGTTTTGCGCATTGCTATAAGTTGGAAAATTTGAAATCGCTTCAGGTATAAGACCATCACAAAAAGCAAAGCTCCTAATTAAACTTATATGTCTTTTAATATAAAGGACCATTGTGGTTCTCTTTTGGCCTATCTGGAAAAGGATCCCATCATCGGGTATCTCTGCCTGCCTGAACAACCACAAAACGATAGGCACCCCGCTTATGTCCAGTATATCGGGGTCAACTCCATAGTTCTGTAAAAGG
>CAZBBQ010000246.1:0-1588 GCA_964489745.1 uncultured Desulfobacteraceae bacterium | reverse complement strand
TCGATCTTTTTACTCATTGGTCCTTTGAAGCCTTCTGATGTGATCTCAAAGTAGGTACTTGAGGTGGTATTCAAACTGTCTGGAATACTCACATCAGCCATCCCTGGAACATTTTTATACCATTCGAGACCTGACAGGTCATTATCTTCGTTCTCACGGTATGCGACCATATCCTCAGCCCTTTCCTGGTCTATATCATCTGAAAGAGACCGTAATATTAAAATATTCGCAGTATTTATATTGATTTTGCCATTACCGTGCGGGCTTAAGTATTGGGCGATACCCGGTTTTTCACCTGAACCATATAACAATTTTTTGGTGATGCCTCTTACAAAAAATAGCTCCTCTAAAAACTCAATGGGAGCATTCTTACAAGGGTATGGCTTCTCTAATGCCTGATAATAGGCATCTTCCGCACCAAAGCGGGTAGTCTCATTGTCTGCGTCTATCCAATCCTTTATTGCATCTACGATATTTTCTACCTCTTCAGGATCAAGGCCAAATTCTGGAAAATTCATAAATCGTATAAGGAGACTCTTTTGTGTGTTATTATAGTTTCCTTCCTTGTCAACCAATTGACTAAGCTGAATTTTCCCTGAAAGGTCTGTAATTGCAACAATAAATCGGCCCTCATTAAATAAAGACGAAGAGCTTTCAGAAAATAATTTTGTATGCGCCCAGTCCTCACGCAAGGTATCCACATTCCCTGAAAAGGCATCCTCATGCAGAACAGCAAGAGCGCCATTAACTCCTGACCTTGCTATACAGCCGAGTTTTATACCATCCCGGAGATTCACAGCCGCCTGTAGGTTAGACCTCATTGATGTATTGAACTGGAGCGTCAGTGCAACTATCAGGCTTATAATTAAAATTGTCATGATCAAGGCCATGCCTTTGTTGTCCCGGATAAACCTTATCACAACTATCCCCTCTCTATTGGAAGTGAAACGCTTGTCATGAATCGAAGAGGCGTTTCAGAATTTAACGGGTTTACAAACTCCAGTAAAATGGAAACCATTCTTGGTATCGTATCTTTATGTTCTTCTGAAGTAGAATCCCAGGTCTCGAGAGGTTCACCACTCACTTCATAATAGGTAAAATTCACCGATGCTAATCCCTCACAAAGTACCAATCCATCAGAGTCTTCCCCAAGAAGAAACCCATCCTCGAACATCGGTCTATCACTCCGATAAAGAACAAAATCTTCTCCCTGTTCATTTTCTTTGACATAATAGCCAATTTCCGTTTTTCCAGTGTCTTCATCATCCCCGCTTAAATTAAGGTATGCTCTGGAAATAAATCGGAGGGTATCAGCATACCTTCCTTCTATCTCTTGGTCCTTGCCCACAAATTGAAACGATTGCATAGGATCTTCTTCTGATTGAGCATTTCCTTCTCTTTTTGGAACATAGGTGGATTCCAAATCCTCAACCATCCTTTCCATAGCAATCCTGGCCATTCTGTAGATTTCAGCTTGGGATTCAGTTTCACCAACAACTCGAAAAGTTCCTGTATAGGAAGTATAGATAATTGTTATAACCACTGCAAAAATGAATATAGCTATTAGGATCTCTGCCAGGGTGAAACC
>CAZBBQ010000245.1:0-2768 GCA_964489745.1 uncultured Desulfobacteraceae bacterium | reverse complement strand
TATCCTTCCTCAACTTTCTTCTGCCAGTATAAGATACATCCCGAAGAGTAAAAAAAGAAGGTTTGCAAGCCATGCACCGAAAGCTGGGGGCAAGGCCCCTGATAGGGCCAGAGATCTGGAGAGGCCAAATGTGAGCAAATAAAGAAAACTAATGCCTATGCCAATAGTAATACCAAAAGGAATCCCTCCTTTTTTCTTTCTTAAGCCCAGCGGAATTCCAATCAATGTGAGTACCAGTGATATGAAGGGAAAGGCTATTTTACTGTGGAGTTCTACCTGGCACCTGGTTGAATCATACCCCTCTTCTCTTATCTTTTTCGTATACCTTTTTAGCTCCCAAAAGCTCATATCTTCTGGAGCCTTCATGGTCCTCTCAAAAACGTGAGGAGTTTCAGGAAGCTGAATTGCATGATTACGAAACCTCACTTTTTCTCTCGACCCGTCAGGTGCAATTTCTTGAATAAGCCCATCATTAAGATACCATATGCCCTTAACCCATTTGGCCTTTCTTGCATCGATTCTTTTGTGTAATGTGAAGGTATCATCAAAGAAAAAAATCGAAAGCCCTTCTATTACATTCTTTTTGCTGTCGTATGACCGAATCTGATAAATAGAGCCTTTTCCCTTATACCAGAGTTGGGACAACTTATAGGATCCTTGGGGATCTTTTTTTTCAACCTGTGTTTTCCATATAGTATTCGCCACCGAGTTTGTGATAGGGCCAACAGATTCAGAGAGAAAAAATGAGCCAATTCCAATAAAAATAGCAATTACTACCAAAGGATAGAAGAGATGAAACAGGCTTATCCCACAATTTTTTATCGCCAATATCTCGTTGTGTTTATTCATTATACTTAACGTGAGCATAACAGAGATGAGGACTGATATCGGTGTCATCTGCTGAACAACAAAAGGTATCCGATAGATAAAAAATGAAAAGACAACCTTTAGAGGGACATGGGCCTCTAAAAAATTGTCTATTTTTCCAAAGAATTCTATCACGAGGTAAATGAGTAAAAAGGTAATCAGGGAAATAACAAAGAAAGTAAAGAACTCTTTATACAGATACCGTGAAATTATTTTCATTTTTACATTATCTTTTTTATATGAGTTTAGCCACCAAGGCACAAAGGAATGATTATGTTTTTTATTAAAAATTATATTCAAAGAATTATATAATAATCTTGGGGTCTTAGTGTCTTTGTGGCTGAACTATTATCTTTTGCTTAGATGCAAAATCCTGGCAATTTTTGCTGCAGTTGCTTTAATAAAAAGATCAAGTTCTTCCTTCTGGATAGACTCTCCAGCCTGCGGTAAGCCCCTGAGATCATCTGGTTGGACTAAGATAGGAATATTTTTAAATTCTTTTTTGGGTTTGACCTCAAATTCAGGTGGAAATCGATCAGAAAGATACATTTCCTGAAAGGAAGAGAATTTCATGGCGTGGGCCGTGGCAGTAAGTATACCTGTTTCTCCCTTGGAGATACAACCTCCATGTATGGCCTTCGTAAAACCAGCCATAGACTCACCTCCTTGGGTACAAGCAATATGACCGTTTCTGTTTGCTATTATCATAGCATCCATTATTTCCTGTTCGGTTACCTGGATGACGAATATCTTTTTTTGACCGGCTGCCTGATTATACTCACGAACTAAATCAATTACGCGTGGCATAGAAACAGGGTTTCCGATCATAGCTGCCTGTGCCACGCTCGCCTTTACAGTAACTGGTTCAAATTGCTGTTTTAAAGGGTCATCTTCTAAATAATAACGGTACACAGGGTCAGCATGGTCTGACTGGACACCGATAATCTTTGGTAATTCAGTAATGACATTGGCTTTTAAAAATTTTAAGAATCCACTCATGATTGCAGTAATATTGCCTGCATTGCCAACCGGAACAACTATAACCTTATCAGCTACCAGGTAGTCAAAGTCTTGGGCTATTTCAAAGGCGAATGATTCCTGCCCCAGGATTCTCCAGCTATTTTTGGAATTTAAAAGAGCGACATTATAATTTTCGCTCAACTCCTCTACCACCTTCATACAGTCATCAAAGACGCCGGGCATCTCTAACACCGTTGCCCCATTTCCAAGAGGCTGTAAGAGCTGTTCCATAGTGACCTTTCCTTTTGGGAGAAGCACTACCGATCGTATAAAATCAGTGAGATATGCTGAATAGAGTGCGCCTGAGGCGGATGTATCACCAGTAGAGGCGCATATAGTTAATAAATCTTTTATATTATTATTATTTGCAAAATAATTTAAAAAACTGAGCGCACAGGCCATTCCTCTATCTTTAAATGATAGGCTCGGATTTAGTCCTTCATTTTTAAAATAGAATGTTCCGCCTATGATTGATTCGAGATTTTTGTTGGCCATAACCATGGGAGTATGTGCTTCTCCGAGATAAAGTATGAATTCCAAGGGAATAACAGGGGCAATGAACTCATAATAGCGGAAAATACCCTTAAGGGGGTTAACATTAAGCATCCTCCTGTAATCAAAGATTCGTCTCCATAAATCACCACTTCGCCCTTGTATTTCTTCTCCCTCGTGATACAGCATTAATAACCCACCACATGATGGGCAGGTATAAAGGAGCTGATCAATAGCAAATTCATCCTTGCATTCAAGGCACCGATACAACATTCTCCCTGATGGTGTAGGTATAAGATATTTTCTGATATCCTCTGGAAATTCATTAAACTTCATTCAAATCTCCTATAAGACGTTCACCGTTCATCTGGCGGCAGTGAAACGAACAA
>CAZBBQ010000244.1:0-2782 GCA_964489745.1 uncultured Desulfobacteraceae bacterium | reverse complement strand
TCACTTTTTAATGATAGATGTTTCGTTACTACTCAGGTTCAAAGTTCCAAGGTTCACACCTGCCCGCCAGACAGCAGGCGGGGACCAGTGAAGATAAGGCAACCAATCCAGATTTGATCGGGAAATCGTGAACCTGACAATACTAGCAGTTACAATATTTCTAAAAGAAAAGTCAAAGGAAAATTGCTGAAAATACCATACCAATCTAATAGGACTTATATATGGGCCTTATCACACTGATGAAATTCTCTAAAATTCTCTCTGTAGCTCCCCAGATAACAATACCCTCATAGATAAAAGCTGGAGTCTCAAAAGTATCTCCTTTATAATGCATTGAAAAAGCTCGTGGTTGAGAAGGATCAAAAAAAAATTGTAAAGGGACTTCAATCAAGTGATCGACCTCACCTCTACTAAGGTTGAATTCATAGGGAAAGGGCACTATCCCGACAAAAGGATGAACAATGAATTGAGACGTTATGGTAGTCATATCATCCAGCTGACCCAGGATCTCAATATCCTCATCTTTAACCCCTATTTCCTCAAAAGTTTCCCTTTTAGCAGTACTTTCCAAATTATCGTCCTTCTCATCTACCACGCCACCAGGAAAGGATACCTCGCCTTTGTGGTGTTCCACTGTATTTGTTCTCCTCATAAGAAGAAGCCAATAATGACCATCCTTTATAAATAGGGGCAAAAGAACAGAAGCCTGGGTATATATATCAACATTGTTTTCAATTCTCTTTGGCTCTCCTTGTGATAAAAGAGCCTTTAAATTATGTTTAACCTGTTCCAACTTTACCATATCTATCCTTATCAAATGATTGACACTGACTTTTGGGTTGGGGAAGTTGTTTTTTCAATAGTAGTTACAATGCTTCCACCCTTAAATATTGTTACCTTTCCACTCGATTCAGAAATAACTAAGGCAACTGAATCCGTGACCCCTGTGATAGCGGCAGCAGATGAGTGTCTGGCACCTAAGCCCTGGGGCATGGGTTCCCCATGGTGAGCAGCATTTAAATAGCGTCCAGCTGCCAAGACAACTCCATCATCTCTTATAATAAAGGCTCCATCAATAGAGGAAAATTCCTTTAATGTTTCTCGGACTTCGGGCTTGGCAATATGCAAAATTTCCTCAGGGTGACCCTGGAAGGGATTGAAAACCAACTGGTGGGAATATTGAAGGACCTTCTTATGATCCCCCAAAACGAATGTAGTTCCTATAGGTCTCCCTTCTCTACCCTCATATGCCATCTCCATGAGCAAAGTAAGAAGAGATTCGAATATGTCAGGTTTTATGTTCTTAGGGAAAGGCGATTCTTCAGCAAAACTGACAATCTCGGATTCATCCCCCACCTTCAATATCATTATGGTATCCATATACCCTTTTTCTATTTGCCCGCCTACACACACCAAAATATCACCCTTAAATAATATTCCCTTGGAAATCCCTGCGAGAAAGCCAAATTTTAAATATCCATCTCTTGTCAGGTAAACATCAGGGAGCATAATGGTATTACATTGTAAGCCAGCGGCCTTTTCTAAGGATAGTTCCTTTTTTGTTACTACTATAACCTTAAACTTCTTTCCCTCTGTCTTTAAAAAGGGCACAATGTCTACCGAAGTTTCCATATTAACCAGAATAGCATCGGCCTTGACCTTATTTGCTATAGATGCAGCCTGCTTAAGCATTAGATCTGTCCAACCTGCCGGCTTCATCTTTTTTATTTTTTGACCACTCTCCTCTTCAGATTGTTTTCCATCAATAATAGATTGTCTCTGCTCTTTTTTCTTTCCCACGGTATCTGTTTCCACAATCTCTCTCCCCTTATATCTAAAGTTTGTTGCGTTTATTGCATCGCTTGTGTTTGTTAGGTTGCCCTACGATTCACTCAATAAACTCAACCAACCCGATACACTCCGGTGTTACTCTCTTCCATAGGTGTCAATATATTTATCAAATTCCTCTTTTGTCGTTCTATCGATAGCTCTTTTCTCCCCAGAGATAAAAAGAGGAATCTTGTTGTTATAGAGGTACGCTACTATTTCCCTTATGCCTGCAACTGAAAAAAACGGGATACCGGTTCTCGAGGTAAATTCTGCTATAGGATTCGATCCCTTTTTATCCAGAACAACTGTTCCCTTTTTATCATAGACGACCGTTGTTTGTTCTCTGTCTACTGCAATACCGAGCCCTGTTATCTCACAGTGAAATCCATGAGAATGAGATTCTTTAACAATTTTTTCTACAATCTCATACTTGGTTTCCATAGAGGTCATCACATCATCAACAATAAATACCCTGCAGCCATTAAAAAAGGTAGCATTGACAAAAAGGGCAGCGGATGAGGACCTCTCGCCATGTTTTTTTGCCTCTTTTCTGTCATAATCAAAGAACAAATCACGACCATGGTAATGAAAAAGAGCAGCAGCTGTTGCTGAAGCAATTGCACTTCCTTTATACGATGGCCCAACTATTACATCTATCGTATCTACGAGGGATGTGGCAACCAGCATCTCGGCAAAAAAAGACCCTATCTCAAGGAATAGTCGGCCTGTATTTAACTTCCCTAAGTTGACAAAATAGGGAGTTGGCCTACCGTCTTTCAGAATCAGATCCTTATCAAAAAAGAGGGCCCCTGTCTCTGCAAGCATTATACTTAAGCGTTTTTTATAGTCTTCCATGCTTGGCTTATTACACTATTTTACCAAAAAAAACAACACGATATTCAATACTTATAGTGAATAAGAAGGGAGCCAAAGCCCAACATTAACCCTACAG
>CAZBBQ010000243.1:0-2788 GCA_964489745.1 uncultured Desulfobacteraceae bacterium | reverse complement strand
TCATGAAACTATCCGCATATAGTTTAAAAACAGGGATCTTTGCAATCCTGGTGATCATCCTTTTTTTAGCAATGATATTAGTCGATATCGTTGTAATCTGCCTTTACGATATTCCCTTCAGTCATCCTTATCAAAAGATTGTTTTCTTCTATATCCTTTTAAATACCCTATTTCTGGCATTATTTGGCTTTTATTTTATTTACAGGAGTATAATAAGACCAATCAATCGCCTTGTGAAAAGGGCCGAAGAATTTAAAGAGGGAGACACTTTTTTCCTTACCTCCGGTGCAGAACAGAATGAATTTGGGAAGCTATCAAGCTCCCTTAATGTAATGCTGAGAAGTCTTGAAGACAATAAGGCAGAGTTAACAACAGGTATACGTTCTCTGGAAAAAGCAAATCTTGAGTTACAACAAGCCCAGGAAGAAATAATAAGATCCGAGAAATTGGCCTCAGTTGGGAGATTAGCCTCAGGTGTCGCCCATGAAATTGGAAATCCGATAGGGATCGTCCTTGGGTATTTAGGTCTTCTGAAAGGAAGCGACCTCAACGACGAAGAAAAACAAGACTTTATTAATCGCATCGAGAAGGAGATAAGCAGGATAAACAGGACTATTAGAAATCTTCTTGACTTCTCCAGACCATCAAAGGGAGAGCTGAAAGCAGTATCTGTTCATAAAATTATTGGCGACATGGTAGATATCCTCAAACCCCAGCCGATGATATCAGACAGTGAAATCTTTTTAGATAAAGGCACAAAAAAAGATACCGTCCTGGCCGATCCAGACAAACTAAAGCAGGTGTTTTTAAATCTGTCAATGAATGCAATAGATGCTATGGGGATAAATCAAACAAAGAATGAATCACAAAAAAATACGTTATCAATACAAACCAGCCTTGCACCGAAGACGAAAGCAGACGAAAGGGTAAATACAAGTAAAATACACATAGAGTTCATTGATAATGGACCAGGAATTCCCGCCGAAGACCTTACCAGGATCTTTGATCCATTTTATACAACAAAAGAACCGGGAAAGGGAACAGGATTGGGGCTTTCAGTCAGTTTGAGAATTATTGAAGATATAGGTGGAGATATAAAGGTAAAAAGTGAGGTGGGAAAGGGAACAAAAATTATTATTATCCTTCCTCTTTATTCAGCCACTAAGACACCAAGACACGAAAAATTGACAAGTGACAATTGAAAATTGGTAGTGGTGACTTTGTGTCTTTGTGGCCAAAAAGTAACGAAGAGAATTATTATGACAAAAAAAAGAATCCTTATTGTCGAAGATGAAGCCAATATGAGGCATATGCTTAAGATACTCTTAGGGAAATCTGGCTATGAAGTCAAAACAGCAGCAGATGGCAAGGAAGGTATGGATGCGATAGAAAGAGAGCAATTTCATTTTATCCTCTGCGATATAAAGATGCCCAGAATGGATGGCATGACATTTCTAAAATCGGCAAAAGAAAAGCTTATTGATACAACTGTTATCATGATGTCTGCTTATGGAACAGTAGATACCGCCATTGAGGCGATGAAATTGGGAGCATATGACTATATTAGTAAACCGTTTAAAACAGATGAGGTCCTTTTAACATTAAAAAAAGCAGAGGAGAGGGAAGGATTAAAAAGGGAAAATGTAAAATTAAAGGATCAGATTCAAAGAATCGAAAAAAGTTACAATTTCAGTAATATAATAGCTAAAAGCAAGGTAATGCAATCAGTTTTTGATCTGACAAAAAAGGTAGCAGATTACAAGACCACTGTTCTTATCACTGGTGAGAGTGGTACTGGGAAGGAGTTGATTGCAAGAGCAATACACTTTAATGGATCAAGACATACCAATGCCCTTGTATCTATCAACTGTGGTGGAATTCCGGAAACATTGCTTGAGAGTGAACTATTTGGCTACAAAAAGGGTGCTTTTACCGATGCCAAACAGGATAAGATAGGTCGTTTTGAAGAGGCCCATAATGGCACGATATTCTTAGATGAGATTGGTGAACTTCCACTCTCCCTGCAGATTAAACTTCTGAGAGCTTTACAGGAAGAAGAAATAACTCCTCTCGGCTCCACCGGGACCAAAAAGATAGATGTCAGGGTTATTGCAGCTACAGCCAAAGATCTGGGCGAGGAAATAAAAAAAGGGAACTTCAGGGAGGATCTTTACTATAGAATAAACGTTGTCAATATATGCCTGCCACCCTTAAGAGAAAGGGTAGAGGATATACCATTGCTCACAGAACATTTTGTCGGAATTTTTAACGAGAAGCTAAAAAAGGCTATTACAGGGATTTCTTCCGAAGTAATGGAACAGATTATGACATATCCATGGCCTGGTAATGTACGGGAGTTAGAAAATATCATAGAAAGGGCTATTCTTCTTTCATCAAGTAACACCTTAGAAATATCTGATCTTCCTTCAACATTTACCGGTGATCGAAATACATCCTCTCAGCTTGCACCTGAAGGCATCTCATCTATCAAGGAAGCCTCCCGGATTCTTGAAAAAGGCCTCATTGAGCAGGCATTAGAGAAAACCAATGGAAACAGGACAAAGTCTGCCAAAATACTTGAGATCAGCCATAAAGCACTTTTATATAAAATCAAAGAGTATGGACTGAGTTAGGCGAAAAACGACGATGAAGCATTTGAAAAAAGTTCATAACCATGAAATGTTTTCATAGCTGACCTGTTCATGCTATGTCTTTCTTGTTTTGCTCTCCAAATCCCATTTTTATAATAATAACAGATAGATAAATCTCCCCTCTCTTGATAAATAAG
>CAZBBQ010000242.1:0-2838 GCA_964489745.1 uncultured Desulfobacteraceae bacterium | reverse complement strand
GTTTTGGCACGTTATTATGCAATTTTCTTCTTCCTTCAACAACTATGTGTCTGATCATGTTGCCGCATCTGACCGTTGAGGTGAGGTCATGACAGAGTGTCCTGACAATAGCACTTCACTGGTTTAATTTAGAAAGGATATGGATAATAAATACCGCCTATTTTTTTGTCCTAACACAATGTAATCTTCTGGGGCAAATCATAAGGAAGGGTTTCAAAAAAGTGCCGATAATTAAGCCTCTGAGGGGTTTTTGTACCTCCTTGGACGCTTTTGTATTTCAGTTATTGAAGATTCCCGTTTGATAGGGAGAGCCAGTAAGTCGCAATTCTATCCCCTGTGCAAAATTGGCTAGGGAGGAGGGGAAGTATGGATAATGCAGAGGTTGAAAAGGTTGCGAGCTTGGAAGATATCAAATCGAAATTAGAAGAAGTTGAGGTCTATCTCGACAAGAGTAAGGAACGGCAGCGTAGACTTTGTTGGTGGAGCCACGGGGTAACGGTTGCCATCGTCATTGTTTTTGCCATTTATGCAGCAGTTTTTTACAAAATGCCTGGCGGAAACGGGATCGACGTGCTTCAAAAAATTAAGAAGAATAATCCAGCTCCCATAGGAATAATGTTCACCAACTACCCCTATCCCCAATACCGGAAAAAATGCATGAAAGCAGGAGTGGATTTCTTTTTTGATAAATCAACCGAGTTTGAGAAAGTTACAGAGGTGATAAGAAAATCGATTAAGGGTACCCATAATGAGTAGTGAGCTCGATGATTAAATCGTTTAGGCATTGGTTATGTTGATCCAAAAATACTCGATACTTGTCGGAGCGTAGCGGACTTGTCCGTCGGAATTATGGCGGAGACCCCGCCTGAGCGGGGCTGTGAGGTAGTTCATTTTGTATCGATAAATTGACCTGATAAAATTCGTCATCTTTCATCGCTCATTGTATTATGGCCAAAAAAATTGGCTGATCTCTAAAGGAGACAATAAGAATGATCCAAGAAAATAAAAATGGAGTTCCAGCATTACAGGCAGAGGGAAAAAAGAAATTTCCTTTTTGGATAGGAGCAGTATTTATCATTTTTTCTTTCATCGTTGGGGCGCATTTTCTCGTGAGCTGCGAGCCGAGTGAATCTTTAAAGAGCAGGGAAAGGGTGAAGCTTGGGATTTCACAATCGTTTTTTTCCTCTGCAGTGTATATTGCAAAGGCGCAAGGATTTTTTGAACAAGAGGGCCTTGATGTGAGTGTAACGGAATATGACAGCGGAAAAATGGCGACAAAGGGTTTGTTCGCCGGGGAAGTCGAGATATCTACTGTTGCAGATATGCCTGTTGTGTTTAATAGCTTCCAAAGAAAGGATTTTTGTATCTTTGCTACATTCACACACTCATATCCTTTTGTTAAACTGATCGCACGTAAGGATCGGGGGATTAAGACAGGTGAAGATTTAAAGGGAAAAAGAGTGGGAGCAAATAGAGGGACATCAAGCCACATTTTCCTGGCTAGATTTTTAATGTATCATCGGATAGCAATTTCTGAAGTAGAAATGATTCATTTTAAAACGGCTGAATTACCAGCCGCCCTAAAAAATGATGAGGTAGATGCTATTTCTGTGTGGCAGCCATACAGTCAAAAGGCAATAAAACTATTACAGGGCAATGCCATAGAATTACCAAACCCAGAAATTTATAGGTTGACCTTCAATTTTGCAGTGATGAAACGCTTTGCCAAAGAACATTCTGAAATTCTAAAAAGGTTTCTGAGAGCCATGGATGAAGCTTGTACATTCATAATACAGAATAGAGAAACATCACAGGATATAATCGCTGAAAAGTTCAAACTCGATAAAGACGCTGTACGCGCTGTCTGTAATGATTTAACATTCGACATTTCATTAAACCAATCCCTGCTGATGTCCTGGGATACTATAGCGAGGTGGGCGATACAAAACAATTTTATTGATACGCAAAAACTTCCCAATTATCTCAATTTTATTTGTCTGGATGCCTTGGAGGCAGTCAAACCTGAATCAATCACAATAATACGTTAGGAAAAGATGCAATGAACATTAAAACTAGATTGCAGGTTAGCATCATTTTATCTCTTTTACTGACTTTGATGGTCGGGGCGCTTATCTTTCTCTCAGTTCAGTGGATGAACAAGGTGAGTACAAAAGAAACCATAGCCGCTGAAATAGTTAAAAGTATGGCTGAACTCAAAATTGTAACCCATGAGTATCTACTGTATCCTAGCGACCGCCCACTGGTGCAGTGGCGATCAAAGTACAATACCTTGAAAGAATACTTGGCAGAAGGTTATTTCAAAAACCTGAATGAGAAAATCGTTATAGATAAAATACTCAAAAATCTTGAACGATTCAAAACCGTTTTTTTTGACCTCGTAATCAATGTAAGAAAAGGGCAGGCACGTGGTAAACAGGAAAGGTCGGTCTCTCGGGCATGGCAAAACATGTTGAAAGGTGAGTTGCTGGAGAGCTCACAATTGGTGGTTTCTCTGACCTTTCAATTACAGCGGACAGTTCAAGCCGAATTAGTAATAACGCAACAAAGAGCCACATTGTTGATCGTTTTCTTCCTCGTAGCGATGACAGCACTTATGGGTGGTGTATCAATATGGGTCAAGAAAAGCATTGCGAAACCAATAGCAAAACTTGAAGAGGGCACCCAAATTATCGGAAGTGGCGACCTATCTTATAGAGTGGGTACAACGGCAAAAGATGAAATCGGCCAGCTTTCAAGGGCCTTTGATAAGATGACAGAAGATTTAAAGAAAACAACTACATCAATAGTTGAACTCAATAGAGAAATTGATGAGCGCAA
>CAZBBQ010000241.1:0-2846 GCA_964489745.1 uncultured Desulfobacteraceae bacterium | reverse complement strand
ATACCGATATAAGGAAATACATAAGGCTGGGTGATTTTGACCATCCCTATCTTATCAGGAAGGGTGCTGAGAAAGTTAAAAATAAAATCAAGATCATTGATCCTTTCTTGATCACACTCAGATAAATCCAGCATCAGGTGGGGGCCAAAATAGGATTTCTTTTTCATAGCACATAAACCCTCCCTCGTAAAAATAATTAAAATATTGCGCCAATAATACACAAAACTATATTTCTCTCAACAATTTTTTTTAATTTTCCTCTCATCCACATCAATTCTAAGGTAAAAAAGAAGATCACCCTATTCAAAATGAAAAAAGCTGCCTCCTCATTGTTTTATCGTGCTATATTTGTTATTAGATTGAAATAGATGTAGATACATTTCTTTACTACCCTTATATTACGAGAGTCATAATGAAAGGCATAAAAAGCCAGACATCATTAATTATACTGATTATATTGTTTTTCCTGTTTGTGCCTGCCAAAGCTGATAATGACCGGCTAAACATAGAGAGTTTTTCCAAGGGCGTTGATGAAAAAGGCCTTCCTCTTGACTGGGAGCTTAAAGAAAAAGAGGGAACCCCCATAATTAAATTGGCAAAGGAAGAAGGTATAGATGCCTTACATCTTACAAGTGAGAAGAGTTCCTTTGGGATAGTAAAAAAGATAGATGTAGATATCAAAGAATATCCTTATCTTAATTTTCGATGGAAGGTTATAGAGCTACCCAAGAATGGTGATTTTAGAAAAAAGGAAACAGATGATCAGGCTGCTCAAGTCTATATTGCCTTTGGCACGTTCAGACTAACCGCCAAAATAGTAGGCTATTTGTGGGAAAACAAGGCGCCTCAATTAATAACTGGTGTTAGTCCTGCCTGGAGTAAAACCCGTTTAATTGTTCTTGAAAGTGGGCCTGAAAAAATAGGAAAATGGGTATGTGAAAAAAGAAATATTTATAATGATTATAAAGAACTTTTTGAAAAAGAGCCACCAAAAGCAAAACTCATATCTCTCTATATTAACTCTCAGCATTCAAAAAGCAGGGCCGAGACCTATTTCGGAGAAATATATTTTTCAAAGAAATAGACATGAAAGCTTTTAATTCACTCAATTATAGTTGCGCCGAGGATCTTTTCCATCCTTTGTAAGGCAAAAGCATGGGCCTCCTGATCAAAATCAGCAACACCCCTGCGAAAAATAAATGTAGAATAATCTCTGTTTCTTAGGTCTGCCACAGTTTCCATAACACAAATAGATGTACAAACACCAGCAAGGTAGACATGCTCCACTTTCTCGAAGGCAAGAACTTCATCTAAGTTTGTACCATAAAATCCGCTATACCGAGTCTTTGTTATAAAATATTCCCCTGGTATAAATGTAAGCTCATCAATCAGCTCCGCTCCCTCAGTATTAATAATACAGTGAGGTGGAAAAAGAGTGAACTCTTTGTCATCCTTATCATGACAATCACCCAGAAAGATAACAGTGGCACCTTCATTTCTCATATGCTCTAAGGTTTCCGCAATAAATGGAATTATTTTCCTGCATTCATTGCCACAAAACAGCGCGCCCTTTTCTTCCATAAAATCCTTTAGCATATCAATGACAATGAATCCTTTTTTCATCATCGATCTCCTTCTTACATATTTTAAGAAAAAAATTTATTTATCGAGCTATGCATTAAATCAATTCGGTTAAGATCAGGAAATTTCTTGACAACAGTAGAAATAAAATCGTAGGTAATTTTATATGTTACCATTTATTGATAATCAACCTTTATTAAGGAGGGGACAATTGAAATTTAAGGCTCTTTATATTGGTATTTCTTTGTTTTTTGCTCTTTTTTTAGGCCTGTCTCCATCAATATCAGCAGAAAATAAATTAACGCATACAGTTGAAAAGGGGGATACTCTTTGGTCAATCTGTGAAAAATACTATGGTGATCCGTATCTCTGGCCTGAACTTTGGGAAATGAATCAATTCGTTACGAACCCTCACTGGATTAGCCCTGGTGATATCATAAACCTTTTCGAGTATAAAAAAATAAAATTACCGCCTGTGAAAAAGGTTGTTAAGCAAAAAAAACAGCCTGCGACGATAAGAAATTTAATGGGAGTAGATGTTTCAAGCTTTACTAATGTGAACGCTCTCGGCCTTCTTCTGCATGAAATGATTGTACCGTGGGGTAAGATATTTGACTTTAAGACTGAAAAAATACTGCTTAGTGAAGGTGATACAGTGTATGCAAAGATGTATAAAAATATCAATCCCGGAGACAAATTTACCGTTTACAGTGTCTCAGATCCTATTAACCATCCCCTGACCAGACAACCATTTGGATATATCTATTCCTTTAAAGGAATTCTAGAGATAGAAAAAGCTCAGAAAGGTTACCATATTGCTAAAATAAGTGAATCGTTCAAAACTATTTACAAAAATGATCTCCTAATACCATATCACCCGGTTTCCTCCTGCATACTTCCCATTCCATTCCGATATGATATTGCTGCCCATATTGTGGCTGCAAAAGATAACTTAGAACTTCTCGGTCAGTATTCTGTGGTCTATATTGATGCTGGATCCAAAAATAATATCCAGAAAGGAAACATCTTTGAGGCTATACAAGAAAGAGAATCTACTTCTGAACCACTTACAAAGGAGACAGTGGAACTACCACCCACTATTCTTGGAAAAATACTCATCCTGAAAACCACAGAAAACACCTCTGCAGGGGTAGTATTTTGGGCTTCGAAAAACTTCACAAATGGGGTTACGGTTAGACCTATGAGCTGGCACAAGCAACCAAAAAAATTCGCTAACTTACCAAGTTGCCCTATTGATTAGCCGT
>CAZBBQ010000240.1:0-2846 GCA_964489745.1 uncultured Desulfobacteraceae bacterium | reverse complement strand
CTATTCATCAGGCTGAAATGTTAAATCAGGCCAGAAATGTTGAAGCCACCCGATTGTTACATCTCTCCTTTCGTCTATGCCGGGGATATAAGGTTTAATATCCAAAACTGGCGTGTTATCAGCAACATCCATTTCTTTGACCCGAAGTATGTTTCTTTGCCTCGTTAAGAGGGTTACTGTTGATAGACCGAGTGGGTTAGGTCTGTTGGGTAATCTGGTAGTGAAAATGCCATGTGATGAAGTATCTTGTGGCATTGTGAAAAGAAGCGAGCGGGCCTCACATTTGTGAAAATAATAAAGTATAATCAGGTGAGAAAAACCTTCAATATCCTTTAGTCCTGCCTCATATTCAGTGAATATTTCTATCTCGGAGATTTGAGTTAAGCCACGCCCCTGACATGGTGCTTCGGCAGGAGTTTTATATGGCGAGTGTATTACACCAATAGGCATCAGCTCAACTATTGAATGCTTATTCACATTTCCACCATAGCCTTTGTTTTTTCTAACTGAGTGTAAATATTTCTCTGCACTACCTTTACTACCATTTTTTAAGGACTGTGTGAAGAGGTATGATCTTGATATTCGCTACAACCGCAGGGGATGATCAACCGAGAAACACCGTGCCGATTTTCTTTTTTGATTTTATACCAGGTTTTTTTGTTCAAGAATACGATTCAAGTGGACTTCAAATAATTTCAGTAATGCCAGTTTACACAGCGGATGTCCTCTCTGTTTCTCAACCCGATCCCAATTTGTGTGTCCACAGTTTTGGGAGTCGAAAGAAGGGATCGATAAAGTTGACAATGCCCGTAAAGTACTTATTTTTAAAACATGGATGCAATAATGAAAAAGAAACTACAGTCGGTGATTGAAAGAGTGAAAGATCCTGAGACAAACGTGGCGATCTCAGAGCTGGGGCTTGTCGAAAGATTTCGTTACTATCCGGAGCAAAAGAAACTCTCAGTTTTTCTCAATCCAGTAAGACCCGGTAAAGTCTGCTGCTCTATCATTTCCAGTCTTCTCCTCTCGTCAACCCTGAAAGATCTCATGAATGAGCTCCAGAAGGAATTCCCAGACTGTTCCTTGGAGCAAGCCCAATAACAAGGCGTAATAATTTTTTCTTACTTTTAACCCCTAAACATCACCTAAATTTTCTGTAGCGAGATACTATTACCCCCTGTTTCTTTGATTTCCTTTTCTCACTAAAGGAATGATAAATATAACGCAGGCAATTAAAAAAATAATGCTCCCAGCAAGACTCAATATGTCATGACTTAGCAAGCTTGATGCTATAAAAAATCCAGCGCATAAAAGAAAAAGTATCCATCCCCAAAGGTGAAACGTTGTTTCCCTGTTCCGATCATCAGAAGACATATCTATCGCCCCTTACAATTTAGCAATTATGAGTAAAATTTTTTAAAATCCCCTCTTTGATAAAAAGGAATCAAATGGTACCAATGGTTCTTAAATTGACGGCAGTATGGGGTAAAGTTGTTTCGAAGTCAAGCAAGGCAATTTCAAAGAACGGTAATGAAAACAACCCTGTGCAAGGTTTTAAGCCATAATAATTTTATGGTATGGCCAATCCAGCCGAGCTATTTTGTTTGAACGGGCTTTGTTATTACAGTCGCAATAATGCCGCCACCCAGAAGGAGCATCATCACAATCATGAAAGCAATAAAATAGCTGCCTGTACTATCAAAGATAAGTCCGGCGAGATACGGAGCGAAAGCCCCAGTGAACATAGAAATAGCCATGCTAATCCCGATAATTTCTCCCAATGAACTCATCCCGAAGAATTCCCCTAAAATTCCCACATGAGAGGAAATCCTACTACCGTGAAACATTCCATAGAATAAAACAAAACAATAAAGCATCCACACTGCTTTTAAAATTGAAAGCAACAGGATAAATAATGCCAGCCCAAAAAGGGAGGTGATCATTATCTTTTGCCATCCCACTCTGTCCGCTATGAAGCCGGAAATAATACGTCCTGGAACCGAGAACCCCCCAAGAAGACCAAGGGCTAATGCCGAGATTGTAGGAGTAACACCGATATCTATTGCATAAGGAACAAGATGGACAGAAACAGTGTTGAAGGCAAAAGATACACTGCAGGCTATTAGGGTTATTCCAATAAAGGAAGGGTTCAAAAGGATCTGGGCCGTTGTTAAACCTCGATTTCTAACAGGGTTTGGCATACTTTCCGCCCCCTCTAAGATAATTATTGTCTTTGCCGGGCTGTCTTTAACAATAAGTGATGATAGAGTAATTGTGCAAAAGAAGACGATTCCAACAACCAGATAGGCGTTTCTCCATCCGGATATCAGAATAAAATAATTGACCAGGGGGGTAAAGACTATGGCGCCTACGCCGATACCAGCTAAAACAACTCCCAGGGCCAAACCGGCATGTGGCTTTTTATAGAACCATCGTTGTACCAGAGAGGTTGGCACTGAAAAGGTGCCGCCAGCCCCCAACCCACCAATCAGGAGAAAAAAACGAAGCTGATTGATGCTCTGTACCTGGCTGCACATAGAAACCCCGAGCCCGGCTAAACATGCGCTAAGAAAAAGGATAGGGCGGGGGCTATATCTGTCTGCTAGTCTCCCTGCAACCATAGCTGAAATTGCATAGCCGAGAACAAAGCCAGTGTAACCTGAAGAAATCAGGGCCCTGCTCCAGCCAAACTCCTTTTCCATCGGCTTAAAAAAAACGCCAAATGACCACACGGCCTCACCGCAGGTGAAGGTAGCAATAAAACAGGCAGCAACAATAAACCAGCCGTAGAATATTTTTGGGCTCTTCTCCTCTTGGAACAAAACTATATCACCTCAGCACTTCTG
>CAZBBQ010000239.1:0-2860 GCA_964489745.1 uncultured Desulfobacteraceae bacterium | reverse complement strand
CCCAAACCAAAAAGCATGAGCGCAGGAATAAGGTACACGAAACTGGGCATGGTCTGCATAGCATCCAGAATAGGCCGTATAATAGACTCAGCAAGATCGCTCTTTGCCATGGCAATGCCAACGGGAATCCCAACAGCCAGAGAAACGACCACAGCAGAGGCGGTGAGTCCCAATGTCATCATGGCAAGCTTCCAATAGCCAAAGCTCCCAATAAATACAAGGAACCCGGCCATAACGAGACCCATCCACCATTTCCGCATCACTCTCCAGCTTATCAGCCCTACAAGTCCAATTACCAGCCACCAGGGTAACAACAGGAAAAAGCGTTCGATATACAGAAGCATCATCAGGAGGATATGTCCGATGGCATCAAACAGGCCGGCAAACTGCGTCAGCAGCCAGTCCATGAGTGCATCAACCCAGTCCGCCAGGGGTATCCTAAAAAATTCAGGAAAACTATTCATCTATCCCATTCCCCTTATCCTGAATCATGTTCTCAAAAATAGAGCTGATTTGGACCTCTCCTAAAAATCTTCCCTGCTCATTTACCACGGCAATAGGATAATCTGCCTCTGCTGCAATGGGAAAAAGGTCTTCAAGCACCTCTTCCGGACTCGTTGTAGCTGGATCCGGTTCAAGGGCTTCCTTAAGAGAAATTCCACTCATTTGGATGAGACTCTTCAGACGTTTTAATGTTAATAGCCCTAAAAATTGTCTATTTCTGCCTACCATAAAGGCGTAATCTTCTTTTGCGTCACTCAAAATGTGTAGGGCAGCCTTTAGTCCCTGCCATTCATAAACCAGGGCATCAGGTTCATTCATTATCCTTCCGGCTGTAAATACTTTGGCTGGCGAGGCATCCTGCACAAATTCACGGACATAATCATCAGCGGGTTTAGAAATAACATCTTCCGGGACACCGATCTGGATAATCTCCCCATCCCTCATAATAGCAATACGGTCTCCCATCTTCAGAGCTTCGTGAAGATCGTGGGTCACAAATACAATCGTTTTTTGAACCTTATCCTGAAGTTCAATAAGCTCATCTTGCATTTCCCGGCGAATTAAAGGATCTAATCCGCTGAAAGGCTCATCCATAAGGAGAATCTCAGGTTGTATAGTCAGTGCCCTGGCAATACCTACACGTTGTTGCATTCCGCCACTCAGTGCACCGGGCATATACTGTTCCCATCCCTTTAGTCCTACGGTTTCAATAGCCTCCTGAGCTCGTTTATAGCGTTCTTCCTTTGAAACGCCCTGTACTTTTAAACCATATGCCACATTATCAAGGATGCTGCGGTGTGGGAAAAGACCGAAATATTGAAAAACCATGCCGGTTGTGTGACGGCGGAAATTCATAAGCTGGCTTTTGTTGTATTGGCAAATATCTTCTCCGTGTATATAGATAGTGCCACTCGTTGCATCAATAAGGCGAAGAAGCATTCGGATCAGGGTTGATTTTCCGCTTCCTGACAAACCCATAATGACAAAAAATTCACCCTCTTTGACAGTGAAAGATACATCACGCACCGCCATCACACATCCGGTTGTTTCCAGTAAACTCTTCTTGGTAGCAGAGCGAGATTCAGAGTGAAGAATCTCATTGGCTTTTTTGCCAAAGATCTTCCATAACCCCTGTACCTCTAAACAAACTTCCGCTCTTATATTTTTTGAATCGCTCTCTTCCAATTTAGCACCGTCTCTATTTCATAGCCGCTTTCACCTTTTTGGCTACATCGGCAGGCACCCAGGTTGTCCAGAGGTCCTCATAATTCTTGAGAAACCAGAGGGCGCCGGCCTCCTTATCCGCCTTCTTTTCTTCCATATACGCCAAGAACTTGTTGGCCATAGCCTGGGTCGTCTCGTATTTCTTGAGAAATTCCACTACCTCAGGTGCCTTTTTTAAGAGGCTTGTATTGACGACAATATTCACCCGCACGGATGGATACGCACAAGCGAAGTTCTCATCCCACACCTTTTTATCAAAGGGCGGTTCCTCAATAGGCGTCATATCGAATCTTCCCAGAGGCCAGGTTGGCGCCCAATGGTAACCAAACCATGGCTTGCCTCTCTTAATGGCAGCTGCCAAAGAGCCGACCAAAGCAGCATAAGAACCGGGGGGCAAGATGTTATAGTGCTTGTCGAGCCCGTAGGACTTAAACTTCTTCTCATTGATCTTCTCGCATTCCCAGCCTGGGATACAGCTATAAAAAATCCCCTTGCTAGGGTCTTCTGGGTCCTTAAAGAGTTTCCAGTACTTCGGTAAATCTTCAATGGATCTCAAATCTGGCGCTACAGGTTTAATACCTCGCTTGGGATCTCCCTTTATCACATAGGTTGGAACCATCCACCCTTGCCAGCTGTCGGGAAAATTGCTTCCCAGATCGATGACCTGCCCGGCCTTAATAGCCTTATCATAGGCCTCTCTGCTGTTATCAACCCAGATTTCCATAGTTATATCAATATCTCCCCGCGCCATACCGGCAAAAAGTGGAATTGTCTCGCCAGGCATGTATTCTACCTCATATCCATACCCATGCTTTAAGATAAAACCAGCGATACGATTATGCACCTGAACGCTATCCCACCCGACATCAGCAAGAACAAGCTTCTTTGATGCAGCATGAGAATAAGCGCTAAAGGGTAAAAGTAAAAAAGAAATTCCGAAAACAAACACCACTGCCTTGAAAATATAATTCTTTCTTTTCTTCACAATCTACCTCCTTTTCTTTTTTTACGGTTTATGGATTCCCGAAACTCTGATGGGCCTATCGTTAAGGTTTTGAGATTTTCAAATACAAAGGTAAAAGTCTTATTTTCTACGGGCGTGGTTTTATTAACCCACTTTTCTGGCTAACGT
>CAZBBQ010000238.1:0-2864 GCA_964489745.1 uncultured Desulfobacteraceae bacterium | reverse complement strand
ATATTCTAATCAATGATTGTTTCACTGTCAACGATGGAGAGTAATAGAATTAAGGTTTATGTTTTTTTGTTACCCGTTTATCGTTTTCCGACCATCGAACTATACGAAAGTCTGGCCATGGTCAATGGAAAATGGACACCGGTGCACGGTTATTATTTTTACATTATTCTGCCTTGACATTTTTTTGTATTAAGGTAAGTTACTTATCAGTCAGTTCAGGGTATTACTTTTTTTAATATGGAATATAGTCGAATTACATAAATAATTGAGGAGATTATATGGTAAAAAAAGCTGATCAGATTAGAAATATAGGGTTGATAGGTCATAGTGGTTGTGGAAAGACATCGCTGGCAGAGGCCATTCTTTTTAACAGCAAGTCAACAAGCCGATTGGGAAGGGTAGATGATGGTAATTCCATTATGGATTTTGAACCGGAAGAGATTAAAAGAAAGGGCAGCCTCAGCACTTCCTTTCATCCCTATACCTGGAAAAGCAGGAAATTCAATCTTATTGATACACCGGGCGAAAACGATTTCCTTTCTGATACCAAGATATGTCTTCAGGCAGCAGAAGGGGCTCTGGTTGTTATTGATGCCGTTGACAGTATTAAGGTAGGCACAGAAAAGGTCTGGGACTTTTCTGAGCAATATAATTTACCCCGAGTGATATTCATTAATAAACTGGACAGGGAACGAGCAGATTTTTATAAGGTTTTAGAAGAAATTGAAAGCACATTCTCTATTAAAGTAACACCTATCTATCTTCCTATTGGATCAGAAAAAGACTTTATTGGATTGGTAGATCTTATAAGATTAAAGGCGATTCTCTATAGCAATGATGGCTCTGGTTCCTTCAAAGAAGGAGAAATCCCAGACTCAATGGCCGAGATTGTGGAAAAATGGCGTGAGAATATAATCGAAAATATTGTCGAGGCCAATGATGATATAATGGAAAAATATCTTGATGGACAGGAACTCACTCCAAAAGAAATAGAAGCCACCTTTATGGAAGGGATAGAATCTGGCATTGTAGTGCCTGTTATTCCAGGATCCGCCACCCTTAATATAGGTGTAAATCAACTTGTGGACATTATTGATCAATCTTTGCCGTTTCCAGTTGAAAGAGGAAAGGTTAAAGGTCATAAAGTGGACAGTCAGGAGGAGGTGGAATTTGATGCAGTCGATGATGCCCCATTTTCAGCTTTAATATTCAAGACATTAGCAGACCCTTTTGCAGGGAAACTCACTCTTTTCAAGGTTATGTCTGGAAAGATAGATTCAGAATCTACCATATTTAATGCAACAAAAAAAGTTAAAGAAAAATTAAGTCAGTTATTATTGATCGAAGGTAAAAAGCAAACCCCTATCAATACAGCGAGTGTCGGCGATATAGCAGCTGTGGCTAAGCTAAAAGAGACCACAACTGGCAATACTATTTGCCAGGGAAACAATCCGATCGTTATGATGCCAGCTGAGCCATTACCGCCAACTATTTCTTTCGCTATAGAGGCGACAGAAAAAGAGAATGAGGATAAAGTTTACTCCTCTCTGACCAGATTGGTTGAGGAAGATCCCACTCTTAAAGTAGACAGAGATCAATCAACCTCAGAGATTATCTTATCCGGGACAGGCCAGATCCACCTGGAGAATACAAAAGATAAATTAAAGAGGAAATTTGGTGTTGAAATCAATCTTAAAACTCCTAAGGTCCCTTATAGAGAAACTATTAAAAATCCAAGAGAAAAGATAACATATAGGCATAAAAAACAGTCTGGAGGCAGGGGTCAGTTTGCCGAGGTACATTTTGATATATCTCCTTTGAAAAAAGGAGAGGGGTTTGTGTTTGATGAGGCATTAACTGGGATGAATGTACCGAGGAACTTCGTTCCAGCCGTTGAAAAAGGAATAATAGAGGCTATGAAGAGTGGAGTTATGGCAGGATATCCAGCCGTAGATCTAAAGATTCGGTTTTTTGATGGAAAATCTCATGATGTCGATTCATCCGAAATGGCCTTTAAAATTGCAGCTTCCATGTGTTTTAAAAAGGCTTTTCAGGAAGCTACACCTATTCTTTTAGAACCAATTATGAGTATGGAAATAACTGTTCCAGAAGATGCTATGGGAGATGTCATAGGTGATCTTAACGGGAGGAGAGGAAAGGTGTTAGGCATGGATAGTGATGGGAAACGCCAGATCATAAAGGCTGAAGTGCCTATGGCTGAGGTTTTGAGATACTCCCTTGATCTGACATCTATGACAGGCGGCAGGGGGAGTTTCCAGATGAAACAATCTCATTATGAAGAGGTTCCCTCTCAACTGGCAGAGAAGATAGTAACTGCCTCTAAGGAAGAGGGAAGGTAAAGATAGTGTGTAGATGATGATAAAGGCCGGGGTTTTAACAATTAGCGATAAGGGATTTGAGGGAAAGAGAAAGGATGAATCAGGGCCATTAGTTGCTGAAATATTGACAAAGGCTGGTTACATAGTTGCAAAGCAGAGCATTGTTCCAGATGATTGTGAAAAGATTGTGGAGTGTTTAATTACGTGGGTTGATAAAGAAAACCTCAGTTTGATTGTGACAACAGGAGGTACCGGAGTGAGCCCTACCGATATAACACCTGAGGCTATGCTCAAGGTAATCAAATATCAAATACCTGGTATGGCTGAGGCAATGAGGGCTGCAAGCCTCACAAAGACCCCTCATGCTATGCTTTCCAGAGCAATGGTTGGTGTAAGGGGAGAAAGCCTGATTATAAATTTACCAGGAAGCCCTGGGGGTGCAAAGGAAAACCTGGCTGTTATTTTACCAGCCTTAAATCATGGGCTTGACAAAATTTCAGGTGATATGAGCGATTGCTCCCAACA
>CAZBBQ010000237.1:0-2886 GCA_964489745.1 uncultured Desulfobacteraceae bacterium | reverse complement strand
GAAAGCAAGCGGCCTACCAGTTGGGCGGTGAGGAGAATGTGGCGAAGCAGCACCGGGCTGGCAAAATGACGGTACGAGAGAGGATTGATTCTCTGGCTGATGAAGGGTCCTTTCTTGAAAGAGGAATTTTAGCTGGAGTCCCGTCATATGATAAGGAAAAGGGCGACAAGCTCATTGATATCACCCCTTGTCCTCTTGTGACAGGGATCATGAAAGTAGATCGTCGAAGAATTGCCGTGACCGGGGACGATTACACGATAAAGGGAGCATCTGTTGGAAGGATGTATAAGGCCAAAAACGCCTATTTTGCCAAAATGGCTCGTCGATTGAAGCTGCCTGTGGTTCGATTGCTGGAGGGTGCTGGAGGTTCTATCAAAGAGATTTTGGATATTGGGTACACGGAGCTTCCGACTTGGAATGATGAGGCGATACAGGACCAGGTTGATATGATGTCCGAAGTACCTGTAGTGGCTGCCGGGTTTGGGGCAATAGCAGGGCTGGCTGCCATGTATCTGGTGCAGAGCCATTTTTCTATCATGGTAAAAGAACACACCCAGGTCTTTGTGGGCGGGCCTCCTTTGGTGAGGGCAGCGTGTGCGGAAGACTTGTCAAAGGAAGAGTTAGGAGGCTATAAGATTCATGGACATGTATCAGGTGTGGTGGATAATATAGCTGAAAGCGAGGAGGAATCCCTGCAGCAAATAAAGACATTTTTATCCTACTTGCCGCCTAATGTGTGGAATATGCCCCCCATTGAGCAGAGCGTGCAGGATGACCCGAAACGCAAGGAAGAGGAGCTGGCATCAATTATTCCAAAGAATGAAAGAAAGGTCTATGACATGCGTAGGATTATCGACTGTATTGTTGATCGTGGGTCCTTCTTTGAGATAGGGAAATATCAAGGCCGATCTCAAATTACTGCGTTGGCGAGAATGAATGGATATCCGGTCGGCCTGTTGGCAAATGACCCACGATTTCTTGCAGGCTCATTTAGTCACGACGTTTCAGAAAAGTTTATCCGGTTTGTTGATATGTGTGATACGTTTCATTTACCGATTATCAATCTCTCTGATCAGCCGGGATTTACAATTGGGTTAAAAAATGAGATTAATGGAAATATTCGTAAAGGCGTGAGGGCAAGTTTTGCAATGGCGCAGGCCAGTGTGCCCTTGGCTGTGATATACGTTCGAAAATGCTTCGGTGTTGCTGGAGCAGCGCAGAAGACAGGGATGCAGTTTTGCTGGCGTTATGCGTGGCCTTCTGCGGTGTGGGGAAATATTCCTGTAGAGGGAGGTGTGTATGCTGCACATCGAAAAGAAATTGAATCAGCTGAGGATCCAAAGGCTTACCTGGATACATTGCAAGACACCTACAGAACCGTTTCATCTCCTTTTCGAACCGCAGAGACTTTTGGAATAGAGGACATCATAAACCCGAAAGACACGCGGCAGCTTTTGTGTGAGTGGGTGGAAATCGCATACGAAGTGGAAAAGGATAATTTGGGAATAAAGAAGAGAGGCATGCGAATGTAAGCGGCTGTAGTGATAGCACACCTCGAGCGAAACATCGCTTCCCTGGTGATGTCTCCAGATGCAAACCCTTATGTAGCCTGGCCCAGCAAAAAGAGCTTCTCATTTGTGAATGGAAAAGCTCGAGCAGTGATTGCGAATTTACATTACCTTAATCAAGAAAAGCACAGATGAGTAAAATGCAAAGACTCAAAGATAAGGTTGCTCTTGTTACGGGCTCCGGAGCAGGAATCGGTGAAAGCATCTGTCTTCGTTTTGCCAGCGAGGGAGCCTGCGTGGTGGGGATGGATAGTAATCAGATTGAAGCGGAACGTGTAGCAAATACGATTAATGCAAGCGGATTCAGGGCCTATGCACAAACTGGCGATGTCTCGAAACAAACTGATTGTACGCGTGTGGTGAAATGGGTAACATCCAACCTTGGGAGCATAGATGTGCTTTGTAATGTGGCTGGCATTGTCACAGGAGGCACATTGCTGGATATTTCAGAGGAAATCTGGTGTCGCACCATGGATATTAATCTTAAAGGGATGTATTATTTATGCCAACTTGCTGTCCAAGAGATGATCAGACAGGAGGGCGGCTCTATTATTAACATATCTTCAGTTGCTGGCCTTATTGGGCTGAAAAATAGGGCTGTGTATTCGGTCTCTAAGGCAGGCATAATTGCTTTAACAAAAAGTATAGCAATCGACTTCATTAAAAAGGGTATCAGGGCAAATGCAATTTGCCCCGGTGTGATTGAATCTCCGTCCTGGAAAGAGCGTGTAACTACAAGTCCAGATCCAGAAAAGACTCTAAGGGATTTTATCGATCAAGTACCATTGGGCCGAATAGGAAAACCGGAGGAAGTGGCTGCATTGGCTGCGTATCTTGCATCGGATGAATCCGCCTTTATGACTGGACAGGCTCTATCAATCGATGGAGGGAAAACTATGTAGCCATTCTCATGCCTGTTGAAATGTTGAATGTCTGCTTCCCTTTTTCAAGAATAAATTGCAGCACTATAATAAGGAAATCACTTCGGAATGAGCAATATATAGTGAAGGGGTGCTACATTCGGTTGTGTGATCTTACTCCCCATCCTTGATTTATGAAGACACTGAAGATATTTTATATAGTGTTCCTCACATTAGATCAGTAAGCTTTCATTTCGCACCTGTAAAGAGCGCCTAAGCTATCAGCCCCGCAACGATTGGAAAACTCACATAAAGGACCTCCATGGGTAAAGCCTCCAGCAATTGTACTGCTAAGCATTCCTCTCATTACGGATTCTGCACCTCCCCATTTCGATAGTAGTTGATGAGGGAGGAGACCCTGAACCATGACAGCTACGGTAAAGGCCAAAATCAACAAG
>CAZBBQ010000236.1:0-2897 GCA_964489745.1 uncultured Desulfobacteraceae bacterium | reverse complement strand
TTAAAAAAAGGAGATGTGACATGCCTACAAGAGCCCAAAAAGAAGAATCATTGAAGCATGCAGTAATTATCGCAAAGGAATTTGCGCGGGGCGGTTCCTCTCAGGCTGTAGCGAACGTATTACGGAATGTTTATGATGAGATGAATAAAATTAAAGATGAAATCGAGGTGCCAGCAGCAAAACCTCAACCTAAGCCAGAAGAGTAACATTTGATCATTTTACCGATTGGTTAAGTATATTTCAAAATGTTTGAATCGTAACTCCTGCGCTCAGGCACATATTTTTCACGCTCAATAGCTATTGATTAATCATATAAAAAGACAGCTCTCAGGACCATTCTGTCTATCTGGTGAGAATCCTCATGATGGTGGGCAGAAAAGCCAGGAGTATTGTCGATAAAAGGGTAGGTAGACACAAATGGAAAATGTTATTTTTACAAATCGTTTAAATTTATTGAGAAGTAAGTTTCACAGCCTTGGAGTCGATACTATGTGGATTATCCAGCCTGAGAATCGCCGCTATCTCTCTGGCTACAAGGCCGCTGATGGACAATTAGATGAGTCTTCTGGTTGTCTGTTTATAACTATGGACCAGGCTCTTTTACTCACGGATTCAAGATTCACAATCCAGGCGCAGCAAGAGGTGGTTGGTTTTGAGGTCGTAACTCATACAAAGGGTTTGATTGATATATTACCGGAGATTTTTGATCGTCTGCGTACACGAAAATTGGGATTTGAAGGAGGCTACCTGATTTGGGATACCTATCAAAAGGCAAAAGAAAAGGCATCTCACCATTCTCCCTCAGTTGAGCTTACTGCGCTTTCCAACCTGGTTGAAGAGTTAAGGAAAATTAAGGGACCAGAAGAAATTGATATGTTAAAAAAATCCGCGAAACTTATGGGAGATGTTCTTGCACAGGTAATTGATGGACTAAGACCTGGTCAGATTGAAAATGATATAGCATGGAAGATTGAAACCCTGATACGAAAACAGGGGGCAGATGGCGCTTCCTTTTCCCCTATCATAGCATCCGGCGAAAATGGCGCTTTGCCTCATGCAGTGCCAACAAAAAGAAGAATAAAGAAAGGGGAACCAATAGTTCTCGATGTCGGTGCAAAAATTGGTGGGTACTGTTCAGATATGACCAGGACCGTTTTTTTAGGGAGCCCCCCATCAGATTTTAAAGAGATCTACAAGGTAGTTCGTAAGGCACAAGTAACCGCATTAGAGTCTGTAAGACCCGGAATGACAACCGATGCGGCAGATATGATTGCAAGAGATGTTATCAAAAATGCCGGATTTGGTGATTTTTTTGGTCACTCGCTTGGTCATGGGATTGGCATGGCCACTCATGAAGGGCCTTCTGTAGGGCAACTTAAGCCAGAGGTACTAAAAGAGGGAATGGTGTTTACTATTGAGCCAGGGATATATATACCGGGAAAGGGTGGTATCAGGTTGGAAGAGATGGTGGTACTTCAGGAGAATGGTGCAGAACTTTTAACAACAAACAAGAATTTTTATTCTTTTTAGGCAAGATTGACGTTTCCTCAGCCACCAAGACTCGAAGCCCCTGGCCCAGACCTGGCATGTAATGCCTGAGTTTTATAGCACCGCCTCTTTAATATTAAGGTATTAATAGCTTATTACAATCATATCGCGCCAGGGCGGGCACCAAGCTTATAGTACAATTATTTTAATGTCGGATTTGATAATAGGCACATCGCAATGAGGTCTTCCTTCGCTGATGTATGAATATATCTAATTTTATTTCTTTGTGCCTTAGTGACTTAGTGGCAGGGTAGGTACGGATGAACTATACATATAATGAAAGACTATTCTGAAAATCAATTATTAGATCAGTTTATTCATCAAATGAGGGTTGAGCGGGGGTTATCTACTAATACAATTGTAGCCTATAGTCACGATCTTATTAGGTTTTTCGATTTTTTAAAACAGAAGGGAGTTTCTCCTGTCCACGTTAGTCAGGAAGACTTGATATCTTTTATCGTTGAACAAAATATGAAACTATCACCTCGATCCATGGCAAGGTGTCTTGTTTCTATACGAATGTTTTACCGTTTTTTAGTATCCGAAGGAAGTATTGAATCAAATCCAGCCAGGTTGTTGGGTGCACCAAAGATGTATCAACATCTGCCTGATGTTTTAACCAGGGATGAGATGGAAGCCCTTCTTAGCCAGCCAGATATAACAACAGCATTAGGGAAACGAGATAAGGCCATAGTGGAAATTTTATATGCTACTGGATTGCGGGTTAGTGAATTGATAGGCCTTGCGATGCACAATATTAATCTTGAAGTCGGAGCTATCAGGACAATGGGGAAGGGTTCCAAAGAAAGGATCATTCCAATGGGGAGTAAGGCCGTGGATTCCCTAAAAGAGTATTTACAACAAAGCAGGCCCATTTTGTTAAAAAAAAGATATGCCACTGGCGGATCACGCCTTTTTCTTAACAGCAGAGGGAGCCCTATAACACGGCAGGGAGTATGGAAGATTATAAAAAAATATGCCCTGATGGCTGCAATCACGAAGAGTGTTACTCCCCACACTTTAAGGCATTCATTTGCCACCCATCTCCTGGAAGGAGGGGCCGATCTTAGATCAGTTCAGATAATGTTAGGTCATGCTGATATATCTACCACACAGATATATACCCATGTTACAGGGGAAAGATTAAAAGAGATTCATGAAAAATATCATCCCAGACCGTGAGTTGGTGCGATTCCTGATAGGTTTAAAAAATTTCAATAAGTTTTTATTTGACTAAATCTAAATTAAGGTTATAATCAAAAAATACATGACGCGGGGTGGAGCAGTCTGGTAGCTCGTCGGGCTCATAACCCGAAGGTCTCAGGTTCGAATCCTGACCCCGCTACCAA
>CAZBBQ010000235.1:0-2914 GCA_964489745.1 uncultured Desulfobacteraceae bacterium | reverse complement strand
AGGCGATTGTAGAGTTCGCTGACGACCTCAAATACGCTTGTCTCCACTCCGCCAAAGTGTCTTTTATAAGGATACTCATAGATTAATTCTCCCTTGTTGTTAATTGCAACAGCATTTACGCTTACAGAGCCAGCATCGATTCCAATGTAATATTCTTCCATTTTTTAAATGCCTCTAATGTTAAAAGTGAACTAAAGTGCCTAAAGTTCGGAGATTTCAGCATGTCGTAATTACCATTCTTATATCAAATATCAAGTATCCAGTATCAAGTAACAAATATCCAGGCCTACACTCAATGAGCCTCATCCCAATTCTTACCCCAGTTTATATCTACTCGGAGGGGAATTTTCAAGGGATAAACACCCTCCATTTCATCTTTTACCAAATTAGTTGCAATATCAAGCTCCTTTTGAGGTACCTCAAAAACCAACTCGTCATGAACCTGCAGAAGCATTTTTGTTTGTAACTGTTCTCTATGAAATCGTTCCGAAATTTTTATCATAGCCATCTTGATAAGGTCGGCAGCGGTTCCCTGAATAGGTGTGTTAATTGCTGCTCTTTCTGCCTCACTTCTAAGATGTCCGTTATCACTGTTTATATGAGTGAGATATCGTCTTCTTTTGAAAAGGGTACTCACGTAATGATTTACCCGAGCTTGCGATAGTATCTTTTCTTTAAAATTTTTCACCCCTTTATACCGCTCATAATAATTATCAAGATAGGCCTGCGCAACCTTTTTGCTTATGCCGAGTCCCTTGGCTAATTTGATGGGACCCATACCATAGATAATTCCAAAATTAATGGTTTTTGCCGTTCGGCGCATGTCTTCTGTAATCATTCTTGGATCCAAGTCAAATATTTCTGCAGCTGTTCTGGAATGTATGTCTTCTCCCTTCTCAAAGGCTTGAAGAAGAACTGGATCATCGGAATAATGGGCAAATACACGTAACTCAATTTGTGAGTAATCAGCAGATAGCAGGAAATGACCATCTTCTGCAATAAAACCCTTTCTTATCTGTCTTCCTTCTTCAGTTCTGATGGGTATGTTTTGAAGATTCGGATTGCTGCTACTTAACCTTCCGGTTGCAGTTACTGTTTGGTTGTATGAGGTATGCACCCTTTTTGTGCTTGGATTTACCAGGCTCACCAAGGCATCAAGGTAGGTAGATTTAAGCTTACTAATAGTCCGAAAGCGCAAAAGAAGAGAAGGTATTTCATGTTGGCGTGCGAGCTCTGTAAGTACTTCAACATCTGTGGAGTATCCAGTCTTTTTCTTTGTCTTCTTTTTGCTTGGTAGGTTCAACTTTTCAAAAAGAATATAGCCTATCTGTTGAGGTGAGTTGATATTGAACTCTTCTCCAGTGAGGTGAAAGATCCTCTGTTCAATGGATGCAAGCTCATCGGTAAATCGTGCTGAAATTTCTTTAAAAAAAGACACATCTATCTTTATTCCAGCCGTTTCCATATCCATTAACACCGGTACCAGATTCATCTCCAGATCTTGAAAAAGGGTATAATTATCATCAGATTTAAGTTTTTCTTCCAAAATGGATTTTAATCGTAGAGTGATCTCTGCATCCTCACAGGAATACTCCTTGGCCTTGGTAATATCCACGGAGGCAAAACTCTTGTGCTTATCATGGTCGGTTACATCATCGTAGCTTACCATTTTGTAGCTCAAATAATGTTGAGCCAGATAGTCCAGATTATGCTGACGTAGTGTTGGGTCAATAACATATGAGGCTATCATGGTATCAAAAAATAATCCCTTCACGTTGATATCGTATCGTGCCAGAATCTCAGCGTCATATTTTATATTTTGTCCTATTTTTTTTATTCTCTCATCACTGAAGGTGTCTTTTAGCAGATCGAGAGCCTCGTTTACACGTAATTGTTGGCCCACACCTCTATACGCATGGCCTAACGGTAAATAGTAGGCAATTCCTGGTTCAATACAGAACGATATGCCTATCAGTTCTGCCTCAAGATGGTTTATACTGGTAGTCTCTGTATCAAAGCAGAATATTCCTTTCTTTTGTATATTTTCAATAAGACATACCAGGTCTTCTTTGGTGAGGATAAGTCTATAATCCTTTTTACTGAGTTCGGCATGCTCGGAGAATTTATTTACAAGTGATTTAAATTCCAGTTCTCGGAATATCTCTAAAAGCTTCTCCTTTTTAGGGGAGCCAAGCCTGAGATCATCAAGGGTTATGTCAACTGGTACAGAAGTATTAATGGTGACCAGTTTTTTACTTAGAAAGGCTTGCTCCTTGAATTCCTCAAGCTTTTTCTTAAGCGATGCCTTAGTGATTTTATCGGTATTTTGAAAAAGGTTTTCTATTGAATGAAATTCTTGAATAAGGCTGAGGCCGGTTTTTTTACCAACACCGGGAATGCCGGGGATATTATCAGATGAATCTCCTGATAAGGCCATTACTTCAATTATCTGTTCAGGCTCAATCCCATAATCCCGCTTTATAGCAGCGTAATCTGTCAGTTTTCCACTCATTGAGTCCCACATAACTGTATTTCCTGACAGGGTTTGTCTGAAATCCTTATCGCCGCTCACAATGACTACATTGAAACCCTGATCGCTTGCTCGTAGGGCAACGGTTCCAATGATATCATCTGCCTCGTATCCTTCCTTTTCCAAAATTGTAACACTAAGGCCAGCGACCACATCTTTAATGTAGGGGATCTGTACAACCAGGTCTTCTGGCATAGGGGGTCTGTTAGCCTTATAATCTTTAAACATTTTATGCCTGAAGGTTGGCCCTTTCAAATCAAAGGCGACAGTCACATAATCAGGCGATTTATCATCAAGCAGTTTCATAAGCATTTT
Organism: uncultured Desulfobacteraceae bacterium; assembly: GCA_964489745.1. GTDB lineage: Bacteria > Desulfobacterota > DSM-4660 > Desulfatiglandales > B25-G16 > B33-G16. The sequence continues at coordinate 69 of CAZBBQ010000235.1, read as the reverse complement.
TGTGAAGCCTAATATGGCATTAGTAGGGAGACCTTTAGAATTAGAAAGGTTTCTAATTGCATGAAAGGC
>CAZBBQ010000234.1:1467-2916 GCA_964489745.1 uncultured Desulfobacteraceae bacterium | reverse complement strand
AGTAATTTTACATCCATTAAAACCTCACTTTGAAGAATACATAATAATCTATCCGATGCGTGGCCAGTGATCGTTCCATGGTCTCATCTGTTCATAGGCATACGATGCCTGAAGCACTAAATCATCTCTTTGGCGCGGACCGATGATTTGAAGGCCTGCTGGAAGACCATTATTTGTGAGACCTGCAGGAACAGTGGCAGCAGGGTGACCGGACAGATTGAAGGGATATGTGAAGGCGACAGCCCCAAGAAGTGGGATAGGGTGCCCATTAATCTCAGATGGAGGAGGGCCTTTCGCAGCAAAGGCCTCTGTGGGCATGGTAGGGGTGATGAGGAGATCGAACCTCTCAAAAAGATCTCCCATGATTTGATTCAGCTCGGTCCTTACTTTTTGTGCTTTAATAGCATCATCTATGGAAAAAGATTTAATCTGATCAAGGGAATTCACCAGGGTTTTTCCCATCTTCTCACGATTTTTTTCAAGATCGTGGTATAATTGACCGTATAAATCACAATTGAAGAGTTTGGACCAGGTTTCACCTGTATCTGGTAATGAGCCTTGCCAGAGCTCAATTTTGTGCCCCATCTCTTCAAAGGACGTGACTGCTTTTTCTACTAAGCTCATCACATCTTTTTGCACCTTGGCATAGCCCAAATAAGGGCTGAAGGCTATCCTGAGATTCATGGGAATATTCTCTATACATTGTAGGAAAGAATATTCTGGAGAGGGAAGCGAGTCAGGATCAGATGGATGATATCCAGAAATACAGTCCAGATAGAGGGCGGCATCCTCCACAGTTCTGGTAAGGGGACCCATGCACCAGATCGAATGTGTTTGGAGAAGAGGGAAGGGACCTCTGGGGATTCTCCCAAAGGATGTTTTTAATCCAAAACACCCGGAATATGAGGCTGGAATGCGTATGGAACCGCCTGCATCAGAGCCTGTAGCCATAGGAACCATTCCTCCTGCCACTGCAGCGGCAGAGCCTCCGCTGGATCCACCAGGTGTGCGTTCTGTATTCCAGGGGTTTCTGGTTACACCATAGAGCATATTTTTTGTAAAACCGGTGAATCCAAATTCAGGGGTATTGGTTTTTCCCACAACAATGGCACCGGCTGCCTTAAGCCTTGCCACCTGAATTGAATCCCTTTGAGCAATATTGTTTTTGTAAGGAACTGACCCAAAACTGGTTACCATTCCTTTCACATCTTCAAGGTCTTTAACGCCTATTGGTATGCCAATGAGAGGTCCAATTACTTCATTTGAAGCCAGACGCTCTGCTGAAGTTTTTGCCTCATCCATTGCTTGCTCAGCCCTCACAGAGACAAATGCATTCAGAGCAGGATTAATTGCCTCTATTCTTTGTAATGTTTGCTCCATCAGTTCAACGGGTGAGAGCTTTTTTAACCTGATGAGGTTTACAAGTTCTCGTGCAGATTTATAAAATAA
>CAZBBQ010000234.1:0-1367 GCA_964489745.1 uncultured Desulfobacteraceae bacterium | reverse complement strand
CTTTTAGCAGAAAAATTAGTTTTCGTAAATAGTTCTGGTTTGACACCTGCCTCTTCAAAGCCTTTTTTTCTTAGAAGGCAGCTATCGCATTTACCGCAGGGGAAGCCGTCTTTTCCAGGATTATAGCAACTATGGGTCATTGAATAGTCTACGCCTAAGGATATACCCTTTTTTATGATCTCCCCCTTTGTCATATACATGAGGGGTGCATGAATTGTTATTCCTTTTCCTTCCATACCTGCCTTTGTTGCAAGATTAGCGGTTCTTTGAAAGGATTCTATAAATTCTGGCCTGCAATCAGGATAGTTAGAAAAATCAATGGCATTAACACCAATAAATATATCTGTTGCCTCGAGAACCTCGGCCCAGGAAAGCGCATACGCCAAAAAGATAGTATTTCTTGCTGGAACATAGGTAATAGGTACACCACTTGAACTTATTTCTTTTAGTTTTCTCCCTTGAGGCAGTGGAATGTCTTCTGTAAGGGCAGAGCCACCAATGGTGTCCAGTTCAATGTGAAGGACGAGATGTTTTTTTGCCCCAAAATATTTTGCAACTTTCTGAGCTGCTGTAAGCTCAATCTTGTGTCTCTGCCCATAATCAAAGCTGAGAGCATATATATCATATCCCTCATGTCGTGCTATAGCCATAATTGTTGTGCTATCCAGACCACCACTTGCAAGGACAACAGCCCTTTTTGACATTTCACACTCCTCTTGTATGCTCACCCCAGATATACTTGTGTAATTGGATTTGAAGTCTGACCGGCAAATTATCCTCCAGTATCCATTCGGCTAAGTCTTTGAGGTCTATCTCGTTAAATACAGGGGAAAAATTAATGAGTAGTTTTTTTCTTCTTTTTATAGCTGCAGCATCTAATACTTTTTTTGCATAAAGATAATCTTGCCGGTGAGCAATAACAAATTTTAGCTGATCATTGGGGGTTATATAATCCAAATTTTTCCAATAATTTTTATTATCCATCCCACTTGATGGGCATTTAATATCAACGATACGTGTACATTGTGTATCTACCGTGCTTATATCCTGACTGCCATTTGTCTCAAGTAGTACAGTGTAGCCATTGTTAATAAGGGTTGATATCAAATCGGGTGTTTCATTCTGGATAAGGGGTTCGCCTCCTGTGATTTCTATCAGGCTGCAGTCAAATTTCTTAACCGTGGTAAGAATACTGTCAAGTGGAATATCATCCCCTTGGTCATATGCATATGTGGTATCACAATACGTACACCTTAGATTGCACCCTGTCATCCTGATGAATATACAAGGAAAGCCAGCGAATGTGCTTTCCCCCTGTATGCTGTAAAAAATTTCATTTACCCGTAACATCGTAAGTGCCTAAAGTG
>CAZBBQ010000233.1:0-2948 GCA_964489745.1 uncultured Desulfobacteraceae bacterium | reverse complement strand
GATCGTTTTTTTGAGAGGTGCCAGGGCTCGTACTGTCACGATATCATAGAAATGTAATAGTGTAGGCAGATCATTCCTTTGTTCTGCTCGTCCTTGACACGCTTTAATCCCTTTGAGGCCTAATTTCCTTATCATATCTTTTAAAAAGCTTATCTTTTTAGCCTTTGATTCAAGAAGGTGGACCTCGAATTCCGGTCGCCCTATCTTGAGCGGCAAACCTGGAATACCGGCTCCTGAACCTATGTCAAGCACTGTACCACCTGGTGAAAGATATGGGAGTGCAACCAGGGAATCAAGAAGAAGGTTTATAACCATTTCCCTTTTTTCTGATATGCCCGTAAGGTTCATTCGCCTGTTCCATACCCATAAACCTTCCAAGAAAACAGCAAAGAGGGAGAGCTGTTTTTCTGAAAGCATAACCCCAAACTCACTGGCGCCCTTTTTTAATAATTCGATATCTTCGGGTTTCATTTTTTCTGAAATATTTTTTAATTCGCAATGCATGTATTCGTTTGCTTGCGATTTGTATCTATTTTGGTCTGCTTTAATTGAAATATTAGAATAATTTCGGGATAGAGCGTTGTCAAGATATAAGGGTCTTGATTGAAGATTGACTATTTTCAATTGACTATTCTCAATTGACACTATAGTAACTTGATTTTTAAGAAGGAAGGGATTAAATTATGTGGATACAAGAAATAGTATGAAAGGTGATAAATGATGGAAATAGTTACCTATCCTGATCCTGTTTTAAAAAAAAAGGCGGAGTTAGTAGAGAATATTGATGGAGATATTCAGGGCCTCATCGATAACATGAGCACATTAATGTATCAATCAGCAGGTATAGGCCTGGCCGCAAACCAGGTTGGAATAGAAAAAAGGGTTATTATCTTTGATATAGACTATAGGGAGAAGGGAAAAGATCTCACCGTTTTAATTAATCCAAAGATTATTCTTGCAGAAGATAAAATAGAATTTGAAGAGGGGTGCCTCAGTGTGCCCGATTTTCAAGGAAAGATTGCCCGAAAGAAATACATTCAGGCGCAGGGTCTTGATAGGGATGGTAAACCCATTACTATTGAGGCAGAAGACCTGGCTGCTATCTGTATCCAGCATGAAATTGACCACCTTAATGGCACGCTAATCCTTGATCATGTGAGTTATCTAAAGAGAAATATATATAAGAGAAAAATAGAGAAGTTGATGAAAAAGGAAGATTAATGGGCAGACATATCTCTCACAACTCATTCCCGTCAAGGCCAAGAATAATTTTTATGGGAACACCTGACTTTGCTGTCCCTACTTTGCAAGGCCTTTTACATGAAAAATACGAGATTCTCTCTGTTGTCACACAGCCTGATAGGCCAAAGGGGAGAGGACAGCAATTGACGCCTTCACCAGTAAAGATGAGTGCCGAAGAGAATAATCTTTCTATCCTTCAGCCTCAAAAATTAGATAATAGCTTTTTAAACCTTGTTCTTGACCTCGCGCCTGATCTCCTTATCGTTGTTGCCTTTGGACAGATAATTCCAGGCACAGTGCTGAACTCAGCCAAATGGGGAGGGATCAATATCCATGGCTCTCTTTTACCACACTACAGAGGTTCTGCCCCGATTCAGTGGGCTGTTATAAATAATGAAAAGACAACAGGCCTGACAACCATGTTTATGGATGAAGGCCTTGATACTGGCCCGATCCTTATGCAGCAAGAGGTGGGTATTTTAGAAGGAGAGACCGCAGGCATGCTCCATGATAGGCTCTCTTCTATGGCTCCCGGATTACTTATGAAAACCTTGGAGGGATTAGCGAATGGTTTGATTACAGAGAGAGCACAGGATAATTCTCATGCTACCTTTGCCCCAAAGTTAACAAAGGAGCAAGGATTGATACACTGGTCTTGGCCGGCTGAGCGGGTATATGGATTGATTCGAGGTTTGGATCCCTGGCCCGGTGCCTTTACCTATCATAATGAAAAGATGTTGAAGCTGTTTGGTTGTTCCCTTGCAGGTGATAGGCAAGCAGTTTCAGTGCCAGGACAGATAAAAGACTTGACTGAACAAGGATTTGAGATAGAAACAGGACAGGGATCTATAATCATTGCAGAGATTCAAGCCTCTGGAAAAAAGAGGCTGCCTGTTAAGGAATTTCAAAGGGGAAGCACATTAAGCGTGGGAAGCATTTTAGGAAAGTAGGTTTCATATGAGAAAAATAGCACCATCAATACTTTCTGCTGATTTTACAAAACTTGGCGAAGAGATAGAAAAAGTAGAGGCGGCAGGAGCAGATTACATACATATCGATGTTATGGATGGTCACTTTGTGCCAAACATCACAGTCGGCCCTATGATTGTAAAGGCAGCGAGGGAGGTAACCGATCTTCCGTTAGACGTTCACCTGATGATAGAAAATCCTGAGCGATATATTGATGATTTTGTTACAGCAGGAAGCCATATAATCACTGTTCATGTAGAGACGGTTAAACACCTGCATAGACTTTTAGGAGTTATACAAGATGCGGGGATTAAAGCAGGGACTGCCCTTAATCCGGCCACACCATTGAGTAGCATTCAACATGTGCTTCATAATCTGGATATGGTAGTTTTGATGACTGTTAATCCCGGTTTTGGTGGCCAGAGTTTTATTCCAGAGGTTTTGCCAAAGATAGAAGAGCTCAAGAGGATGATAGATCAGAAGGGCATGGAGGTAGATATAGAGGTTGATGGGGGGATCAACGTTAACAATATAGCTCGGGTAGCCCGGGCTGGCGCCAATGTATTTGTGGCAGGCAATGCCGTATTTGGGAGCCAGGACTATGCTGAAACAATTGCCTTGATGAGGGAAAATATCGCATCATAACCTCCGTGCAATTTCAGAGGCAGCAGCAATCCGTATGATTTTCCATCGCCTAATCCTTTTAAGTCGTCTATGAAATTGATGGCTTATTCATT
>CAZBBQ010000232.1:0-2972 GCA_964489745.1 uncultured Desulfobacteraceae bacterium | reverse complement strand
AGACTATAAGATTTGTGAAAATGGTTTTCTGCCTATGCTTTTATCGGCGCTTACATGTTGTACGCAAGGGGAATAAAGAAACGAAAAATGGCCACAAATAGACAGATAAAATTCTTTCCAAAAGAAAAGGGTATTATTCCCCTTGCCTTCGGCGAAGAATGGAACTTTCCACCCTGCTTATTCCATCATCAGGAGATGGTTCATGCGCTTGAAAGCGCTCAACAGGTTGATAAAGAGACCCTGATCAATACGCTTAATCACATCCATTTTATGGGAGAATCTATATCGCTCCAGCTCCGCCATCCGAAATACGAAGAAAGTATTCTTATAAAAGCATATCCAGAGCCCTGTCTCGGCGGAAAACTCGCATGCCGTTTGTCGAACAAGAACCTCTCAGGCCTTGATCTGAAGAGCTATCACCTTATACATCTTGTCATTGATGACGGTCGATCTATGATATTAGTTCCAGGTGCATTTCAGGAGATACATAGAAACCGCGTTACGATTCGATTACCACAAATAAGCTACGCTGTGGGGCAGCGGCAGACGAGGAGATATACCTGTCATGATGTTGTTGTTGAGATGATTCAGAGCGGTTTTGTCGCACAAGGAAAATTATTAGATTTTAGCCCGCATGGATTCCGTATTAAGGTAAGGCCCGTGTCATTTTGTTCCTTTCACTGGTTTGATCCAGATGCATTAGTCATTGTTCATCTACGACGTAATCAGCATATTCTCTTTTCTGGCCTCTGCAAGTGTATTCGCCAACAGGATGATTTCCTAAATAGAGAGATTGTACTGACTCATGCGGATACAAAGATCAATCAGTTCAAAAAAAGGCAGATCCGCAATCCTCGTCAGCGCTTGGTGCCACCACCAACAGTTATTTTTGATCATCCCTTTTTAAAAAAGCATGTGCAATTGGAGGTTGCAGGCATTTCCACTTCAGGATTTTCTGTATATGAGAGCGAAAACGACGGGATTCTTATGCAGGGCATGATCATTCCAGAGCTGATGATACAATTTGCCGGCGCCATGAGTATCTCCTGTGTTGCACAGGTAATCTATCGCTTGGCAGAGAAGGGGAGGGGCATCCGCTGTGGCCTTGCAATTCTGGATATGGATATTACAAGTTATAGTCGTTTGGCTCATATACTGACTAATGCTATGGACCCCCACGCCTATGATTCCAGCGAGGTCGATATGGACGCTCTCTGGGAGTTCTTTTTTAATACAGGCTTTATCTATCCTATGAAGTATCGTCTTATCCAGTCTCATAGGGAAGGTTTCAAAGAGATGTATAGGAAGCTTTATAAGGAGAATCCGGAGATTTCGAGGCATTTCACCTACCAGAAGAATGGCCGGATATATGGGCACATCTCAATGATTAGGGCATACGAGAGGACCTGGATGATTCATCACCATGCTGCAAGGATTATGGACAGCAAACGCCCCGGTTTTATGGTATTAAAGCAAATTATGTATTACATGAATGATATGTATCGCCTTCCTTCCGCACACATGGACTATGTGATGTGTTATTTTCGCCCGGAGAACAGGTTTCCTGATTTTGTATTCGGTGGTTTTGCAAAGACACTGAAAAATCCTCAAGGTTGCTCTATGGATCTTTTTTCCTATCTTACTTATACTCGCCTGTCCCTTGGTGCCAAACTTCCAGATGGGTGGTCGCTGAATGAATGCTCAGAAGTTGATCTGTGGGAACTGAATAGGTTTTATGGGCATCACTCTGGAGGACTGCTCCTGAAGGCATTAGCTTTGGATAAAAAAGATACTGGCGATAAATCTCTGGAAGAGATCTATCGCCAGCTCGGTTTTGTGCGAAAATGTGGGGTATATGCACTAAAATATAAGGCAGAACTCAATGCAGTCTTGATTGTTAATCAATCAGATTTAGGGTTTAATCTCTCTGAACTCCTCAATGGTATCAAGATTATGGTGACCAACCCTGAAGCTCTACCCTGGAATATACTGACCATTGCCATTTCACAATTGACTGATATATATCATACGGATAGGGTTCCTATATTATTTTATCCCTCCGACTACGTTAAATCCAATAGTATTCCCTATGAGAAGCAATATCAGGCATGGGTCCTGAACGTTCAATATGGAAACGAATACACGGAGTATATGCAGAGGAAATTCAGAGTAAGTTATAAATAGAGGCTTTTAGAAAAGCTTCCAACTCCTCTTCTATCTTTTTCTTAAAAAAGACATTCATTTCATGTTTTCACATAGCTGATCTCTTCATCTTGCATATCCTAATCTGGGAAACGACATTGCAAAAGAAATCAGCGCAGCACCTATGTAAAGGCATTAGAATATAATTCCAGAATTATCTCATTGTTGAGGCCTTGAGTAAAATGAAAGGTTTTGAGATCGAGTTGTGCTTGATGATAGTGCCATTAAAAGTGTATGAAATATCAGACAGTGAAATCCAAAAAAAGTTTACAGAGAATCAGCCTTTATACCATATCTGAGATCTCTTCCAGTAGCTTACGTTGATGGCTTGGCAGCTCAGCCCTTACCCTGTGGTTATCATCGGTTTTACCCTGGCGTGGAGAAATTTTTCATACTATCTTATTTTGGCATTATTTTTGTATTTATTTTTGAATAAGCCGATAGTTTAAGAAAATGAAGGCATGAAAGAGTGTATCATGACGAACAAAGCAGAAGAGAGAAGCTATCAATCCATAAAACAAGTGGATCAATACTACAGCGTAGAATTTTCGCTCAGTGGATGCGCTTTTGCGTATCAATTCAAAATCCGCAAAGTATCATTGAAAGAAATCTGCGTATTGGTAAGAGAAGATTCTGATTTATTGAATCACCTAAAAGTTGGTGACATATTAAATTTGAAATACTACACGACTAATTCATTTCGGCCTGGTAAATATTTAAAAACGGAGATCAGGCATATTAGCAAAAATGATAAAGAACGGTTGAGAGGT
>CAZBBQ010000231.1:0-2995 GCA_964489745.1 uncultured Desulfobacteraceae bacterium | reverse complement strand
AATCAAGGATTCCCAATAGGTTACAATAAGGAGCACAAGGATGGAGGCCAGAAGAAAAGGGAGTATGGCCTTGGTGATTTGTTCGAGTTTTATCTCTCCAATAGCACACGCAATGAAAAGGCATACCCCAACAGGGGGGGTGGTGAGGCCAATCACCAGATTAAGCACAATTATAACGCCAAAATGGAGGGGATCTACTCCTATTTTGTTCATTAGAGGAAGCAAGACCGGGGTCAGAATGATCAGGGAAGCTGTGGTTTCCATGAATGTTCCCACCATGAGCAAGACGATATTTATAAGTAGTAGAATGGCGATGCGGTTATGGGTTATATTAATGACCGCCTCAGTTATATATTGTGGAATCTCTTTGCTGGCCAGGAGCCATGAAAAAATACTCGCGGTTCCGATGACCAGCATAACCAGCGAGCTTGTTACCGCGGTATTTATTATGATTTTTGGCAGATCGATGGGTTTGATATCACGGTACACAAACAGGCTAATGATAAGGGCATAGAACACGGCGACGCAGGCACTTTCGGTAGGGGTGAATATTCCAGTTAAGATCCCTCCCAGGATGATGAGGGGCATCATCAGAACCAGTGCTGCATCAAAAGTCGCCTTTAAGGCCTCCCTAACTGACATCAGAGATCCCTTAGGATAATTTCTTTTACGAGAGTAATAGGCAACCACACCCATTTGGGAGATCCCTAACAATACCCCTGGAATAATGCCTGCTAGAAAAAGGGAGGCGATAGAGACCTCTCCCAGAACACCGTAAATAATAAAGGGTATTGAGGGAGGCACGATGGGCCCAATAGTAGAGGATGTAGCTGTGACCGCGGTTGAGAAATCAACATCATATCCCTCTTTTTTCATCGCTGGGATTAGGATCGACCCAACAGCGCTCGTATCCGCTACAGCAGCACCAGTGATCCCCGCAAAAAGCATGCTGATGACCACATTGATGTAAGCTAACCCCCCTCGGAACGATCCTACAAGAACATTGCAGAAGGCCACCAATCTTCGTGTCATTCCCCCAGCGCTCATGATGTTGCCGGCAAGAATAAAGAATGGAACTGCCATCAGTACCGGGTTATCCATTCCGGTGAATATGCGCTGGGCAGCTAACATATGAGGGATTTCACCCTCTAAGAAAAATGCCACAAGGGGCGTTAGCCCCAAAACAAAGGCGACGGGGACACCTATAAGGAGAAAAAACGCAAAAGAGATGAGCAAAGTCAGGATTACCATTTGATTTACCTTCCAATTGCTCCGGCATTATGGCTCCCACTTTCTATCATCTCCTTTAATCGTAGGTAAATAAAGGTAATTTCGTGGAATAACATGATCAAAGAACCAATGGGAACAGCCATATACGGCCATGACATTGGAATGCGCATGGCAGGACTCAATTGATGACGCGTTATTATTACCAGACAGAAACCTCCCCAAAATATCACCCCGAGAAAGGCGGCAATAAAAATCTCTACCACCAGGGACGTCTCCATTCGAATTCCTTTAGGAAACTTATCGGTCAAAAATGTCACAGCGATATGTTCACCCCTCTTCAGGGCGACACCGGCCCCGAGCAAGGAAGACCATACCAAGCAATACCTGGCGAACTCCTCTGTCCAGAAAAGAGGAAGGGGAAGAACATAACGGAAGATGACCTCGGCAAAAACGACGACAGCCATGATGGAGATAATAATAACGATTGCTATTTCCGCAATTCGATTGACTATATCGCTTATTCGCTCCATTTTTCATTAATTAAGGGAATTATGAAACTCTTCCCTTTCCAATGTATGAGATTTTGCCAGAATACCCCGTGCTGTGCAGGGAGATGAATTGCTCTTGTTTCGGGGATTTGGGGAATAGATTCCCCCACATACGATTACAATGTCCTTTTTTTACCCCTTAGTTCTGTGAGCTGAGTGTTTCATTTCGTTTCCGTGATTTTTTTGATCACCGTCTCCCAATCTGGATACTGTTTAATGTATTTATCATAAACTGGCTGCATGGACTTAAAGAAGCTGCCTTTATCCACAGTCTTGACATCCATCCCCCAGGCCTTTAGATCCTTAAGCTGCCTCTGCTCGTTATCTCGAATGATTTTTCTTTCAAAAGCGGCCATCTCCACAGCCGTTTTTATGAAAAGCTTCTGCCATTGTGGCTTGAGGGAATTAAATGTCTTTAAGCTCATGGTCAATGGTGCGGGTGAATAAAAGTGTCCGGTAAGGCTCAAATACTTTTGAACCTCGTTGAGCTTATAGGCGTGAATGATGGCAACCGGGTTTTCCTGTCCATCAATCACTTTTGTTTGAAGGGAGGTATACACTTCACCCCAACTCATGGGGACAGCCTGGGCACCGAGTTGGCGAACAGAAGCGAGGTGAACTGGATTTTCCATTGTTCGAAGCTTCAGTCTCTGGAAGTCCTCGGGTTTTAACAAAGGACGAGCTGAATTGGTGAAATTCCTAAATCCGTTCTCAAAGAAGGCAAGACCCTTAAGTCCACTTTTCTCCAAATCATCCAAGAGTTGTCGCCCAATAGTACCGTCAAGCACTGCGTCAACATGCTTGTAGTCTCGAAAAAGGAAAGGCAAGTCCAAAACCATCATGCTTGGGCTAAAGCCAGAAATAGGTCCGGTTGCTGTTACGGCTAGATCAATATTGCCTATTTGCATCCCTTCAAGAAGCTCTCTTTCCCCTTTTCCGAGTTGACCGCCCGGAAAAACACGGATGTCAATGGCGCCTCCGGTAGCCGCTTTGATGCGCCGTGCGAATTCCCTCGCCCCCACATTGTACGCATGTTTTGCAGGGATCACCGTAGCGAGTTTCAATTTAATTGTCTTTTCTTGTGCAACGACATTTAATGGCAAACAGACAGTCAACAACAAACATACAATGGAAAAAAATACTCTTTTCATGATTAATGCCTTTCTATAGCAAAATATTGAGAGTTTAGCAATTGACCCCGACGCTTCCTCTCGGCC
>CAZBBQ010000230.1:0-3014 GCA_964489745.1 uncultured Desulfobacteraceae bacterium | reverse complement strand
ACTAAGGAGGGCACCCTGCACTTCATGAAAGACCTGTTATTAATAAATAAATTCCTTGCATGTTCAAAAGGTAGTTTTTAAAATGGAACAGGTAGTAGTAAGATTTCTGAAGAATAAGAAGGAGGTTTCATAATGCCAGGGTTGATCATATGGAAGAATCAGGAGATCAATAAGCTGAGGAGAGACATGGATCGTCTCTTTGACAGGCTATGGGATGATTTTGGTATGCCTCATTTTACAAGGCCTTCCAGAGATATTCCCTTTATAGATCTATACGAGACAGAAGAACATCTCATTTGTAAGGCCGAAATTCCAGGCTTAAACCCTGAGGATCTGGATATTTCCATCACCAATGATATCCTGACCATTAAAGGAGAAATGAAAAAAGAATTCGCTCAGGAGCGTGAAAATTATCATAGAATGGAAAGAAGGTATGAGTCTTTCTCCCGCAGCATTCAGCTCCCCAGTAGGATTATGATTGGGGATGTTGAGGCCACCTATAGAGAGGGTATAGTAACGATTATAATGCCTAAATGTAAGCCGGAGATAACCCAAAAAGTCAAAATCAAGATTACGTGATCACCTGATAAATAAAAGTGACAAAAGTGAGGAGTTCATAGATGCCTAAAAAAGAATCAGATAAAAAAGTGCCCGTTGATCAACTCAGATGGCGACTCGATCCTGCCACTCTGTCGTTTAAGACTACTGAAGACCTCAAGCCACTCAAAGAGATTATCGGCCAAAAAAGAGGTGTGGAGGCCTTTCGTTTTGGTATGGGTATGGATAAACCGGGATATAATGTTTTTGTTACGGGAATGGCAGGCACAGGCAGGATGTCCACCGTTCGAAAATTACTTGAAGAGATATCCAAAAAGAAGGCTCAAGTTCCAGACGACTACTGCTATGTCAACAACTTCAAAAACACTGAGGCGCCTATCCTCCTGCGCCTTAAGCCAGGGATGGGGCGCACATTCAAGAAAGATGTTCACGATTTTGTTGAAACTCTCAAGAAGGATATCCCGCGATTTTTTGAGAGCCAGGATTATCTCAACCGAAAAAAAGAGATCATGGAAGAATATGAGAAAAAGGGGAAAGACTTTTTTAAAGACCTGGATAAGAAGGTAAGGGGGGAGGGATTTGCCCTTGTGGATGTACAGGTGGGGCAGACGAAACGGCCTGAAGTTGTGCCTTTAATTGATGGAAACCCTACGCATCTCGATCAGGTTGAAGCAATGGTGGAAAAAGGAAGGTTTCCAAAGAAAGAGTTTGAAAAACTGAAAAAAAAGCAGGAAAAGCTAAGAAAGGATATAGAACAAATCTCACTTGAACTCAGGGGTTTGCAAAAGGAGGTCCAGGAAGATGTAGAGAAAATGGACCGCTTGATGTTCACCAAAATGGCCACAGAACTGGCTGCACCTATAAAGGATAGGTATAAAAGCAAACAGATCGATGATTATTTCGATGCAATGCTTGAGGATATGACCGAGAATCTACAAATTTTTACACCCCAGACACAACAAGCTATTCCGGGTCTTTCCCTCGGTCTTCCTGAAGGAGACTCTTTTCAGCCTTATCAGGTTAACCTCATAGTAGATAATGGAGATCAAAAAGGGCCTCCAGTTCTTGTTGAATCCTATCCGACGTACCGAAATCTTTTTGGTAGCATTGAAAGGGTTGTTGATCGAAGCGGGGTCTGGAAGACAGATTTTAGCAAGATAAAGGCAGGATCTTTTATAAAGGCCAATGGTGGCTATCTGGTTCTGAATCTCCTTGATGCAGTTATGGAGCAGGGTGTATGGCCGGCACTCAAAAGATCTCTCAAGACAGAAAAGATGGAGATCCAGACCTATGACCCCTTTTACCTGTTCACAACCACGGGTTTAAAACCAGAACCAATTGAGATGGATATTAAGGTGGTTATCATCTCCGATGCCTATCTCTATCATCTCCTCTTGGCCTATGATGAGGATGTTAAAAAGATTTTTAAGGTGAGAGCAGACTTTGACACATCCATGGAAAAAAACGCGGGTTCCATCCATCAATTTGCGGAGTTTATCAAATTGAAAAAAGATGAAGACGGATTGAAGCCTTTTGACAAAACCGCTGTGGCTGCACTTATAGAGCATGCAGTCCGCCTGTCTGGAAGACAGGAGAAAATCTCCACCAGTTTCCCCACTATAACAGACCTTATTCGGGAGGCCGATTACTGGGCTGGCCAGGAAAACAAAGCAGTAGTTCAGGAACACCATGTGGATAAAGCCATTGAGGCCAAGATATATCGATCCAACATGATTGAAGAACATATTCAAGAAATGATTGATCGGGGGACCTTAATGATCGATGTGGATGGAGAGGTGGTCGGCCAGGTTAATGGACTTGCCGTGTATGACTTAGGCGACTATATGTTCGGAAAGCCTTCTCGCATTACCGTCTCCACCTCTATGGGTCGTTCAGGAATCATCAATATTGAGAGAGAAGCCGATTTATCAGGGAGCACCCACAATAAGGGTGTTTTGATTTTAACTGGATATCTGAGAAAAAAGTATGCGCAGGATAAGCCTTTGACTATGAGTGCCAGCATTGCTTTTGAGCAGTCTTATAGCGGTGTGGATGGGGACAGCGCTTCTTCCACTGAAATCTATGCCCTGCTTTCCAGTCTTTCCGGGCTTCCTCTTAAGCAGTATATAGCGGTTACCGGATCCGTAAATCAGAAGGGAGAGGTACAGGCCATTGGTGGGATCAATCAGAAGATCGAGGGCTTCTATGACTGTTGCGGTAAAACAGGTCTCACCGGTCATCAAGGAGTTATGATGCCGGAAAGCAATGTGAAAGACCTCATGCTTCGCAAAGATGTAGTCAAAGCGGTAAAAGAGGGAAAATTTCATATCTATGCTGTAAAGTCCATTGATGAGGGAATCGAGATCTTAACCGATAAAAAGGCCGGGGAAAAACAATCTGATGGGACTTTCTCAAAAGGGACAATCAATTACCTGGTTAACGAGAAGTTAAAGGAA
>CAZBBQ010000229.1:1793-3019 GCA_964489745.1 uncultured Desulfobacteraceae bacterium | reverse complement strand
GATAGACGTTCGATTATGGTTTGGGTGAAGTTTTTAAAGAATAGAAGCTGAATATCTTCGGACAATCCATTCAAAAGGGTAGAACTGATTTTTAGTAAAATACATTCCTCTTTGGTAATAATGGTAGCTGTACGAGCTTCACCGGTCAGATAGGCCATCTCTCCAAAACATTGTCCCTTTTCTAAAACAGCCAGCCTTTTTTTCCCCGTTTTGACTACCACTTGACCACTAATCAAAATATAAAAAGAATCGTCTATCTCTCCTTCTTGTATAATGGTCTCACCCTTCTCAACCTTGACTAAATCACATGCCGAAAGAATCTGGTCAATCTGGTTTTCAGTAAAGGTACAAAAAAAAGGAAGATCTTTGATATAACTTAACAATTCGTTATCATGGGTTTCTTTTGGTGTTTCTTTTAAACTTCGTAAGGCCAGTCTCAGATCGTAAGCAAAGTCCATACTGCACTGATATCGTTGCGATGGGTCCTTGGCGAGGGCCTTGTTACAAATATCCCCGAATATTGTTGGTAGTTCTGGCTTTAATTCCAGAATTGGGGGAGGGTCGTTATTAACAATCTTAAACATAATAGAGTATTCGTTTTCTCCTTCGAATGCCTTTTTACCGGCGAGAAGTTCATACAGGACCGAGCCAAGAGAAAAGATATCGTTTCTCTCGGTTATAGATTCCTCTTTGACTTGTTCAGGTGACATATAGCTGGGGGAGCCGAATAAACCCTTAACAACAGTTGATTGTCCCCTTTTGATATAGGCGATGCTAAAATCAGTTATTTTTACCTGACCTGATAGGCTAAGAATGATGTTAGAGGGTTTTATGTCACGGTGAATTACCTCGTGTTGATGGGCATATTCTAGTCCTTTACATACATTGAAAATAATCTTGAGCACCCTCTCTATAGGCAGAAGATTATCAGGTTTACAGAATTTCTCTAATGTGGATCCGTCTATATACTCCATGGTAATATAACAAAAGTCTTGTTGTAGATCAGCATCGTATATGGTTACAATATTTGGGTGCATAAGGCGCCCTGCAGATTGTGCCTCAACAAAAAAACTCTTCTTATAGGCCTCTATTTCCTCAGGGCCTGTATCATTAGGAAGACGGTAAACCTTAATAGCTACGTGACGTTCAATATAAGGGTCCTTTCCAAGATAAACAGCTCCTGCGCTACCCTGTCCTAATTGTTTAAGAATCTGATAGCGGCCTAT
>CAZBBQ010000229.1:0-1693 GCA_964489745.1 uncultured Desulfobacteraceae bacterium | reverse complement strand
TCCGGCAGGCGGGCGCTTTCACCCTTTTTTACTTTGAGATATCAGTAAAAAGTCCCTTTACATCAAGTTTATGTACCATATCATTAAATGTTTCACTCATTACTTGATGCGCCTGTTTTAAACCGGAAATTCGAAACTTTTCTGCCTGCCCCTTGAATCTCCTGGTGAGAACATTCCCCTCCTGAGTAAATTCAGCCTCGTAATCTATCCTGGCAATCCACATGCGGCCAGATAGATCCAGAGTAAAATCGTATAGGTTGATAGCTAACTCTGGAATTCCTTCTTTTCGCTCTGGTAATAATTGTAGTCCCATATTCTTGAAATAAAGAGTAAAAGTTTTTTTAAAAAGGGTGTCTATGTCATAAATTCCAACAAGGAATTTCCCCTTTTCTCCTTTTGATAGAATATAATTAATATTCCCAGAAAAACTTTTATATATCCCCTTTGCTTTATTGCCAATAATATCTTTATTGACTCTCTTGTCAATAAACCTAAAATATATCTCCTTCCCTTCCAGAATATTCGATTGTGGCATAGTGTTATATGTAACTTCCAATTTAGGGATCGTAGCACATGCTGTAAAGAAGATAAGGGCTAGACAGGAAAGTAATTTAACATAAGATAAAAATATTTTCATACAATCCCTCCTTTTGTTAAAAACACATAATAGACAATTGGCATAAACTGTTTTATTAAAGGAGTATTCTAAAAGAACCCGTATCTGTCAAGTAAAAGTAATCCAAATGACAAAAGACAGTGACAATAGAATACAAAAGAAAGACAGGGATCTCTTTGATCAAGCCTGGAATATTACCAGAGAGAACCATGGAAGCAGTTTTACATTCTATCTTCCTGGTATGATCAGGTATGGAAAGATGAGGGGCCTGTATCCTGCTCTCTCATTAACCGGGGATAGGTGCCAGTTACTATGTGAGCACTGTAAGGGATTACTCCTCAAGCCTATGATAAAGGCGGAAGATCCGGAAACTCTTATAACAAAGTGTCTTAAGTTAGCGCACTCAGGTCATCCAGGGGTTCTTTTAAGCGGTGGATCAGACCGTGAAGGGAGGCTTCCCTGGAAAAAATTCTATCAGGCAATACAGAAAATAAAGACTGAAACAGATTTGTTTCTATCTGTGCATAGTGGCTTTTTAGATTTCAACACAGCAGTCGCCCTCAAAGAAGCAGGTGTGGATCAAGCACTCATAGATGTAATGGGTGACGAGGAAACTGCAAAAACAATTTACCACCTTGATAGCCTTCAAAAGGTGATAACATCACTTGAGAATCTCTTTCAATCAGGCCTTGATGTTGTGCCTCATATTGTGGCCGGGCTCATGCATGGTAAAATACAGGGTGAATATAATGCCCTGCACATTATACGTCGTTTTAATCCGTCGTCTCTTGTAATTGTTGTTCTTACCCCGTTAAAAGGTACACCTATGTCAGGTGTCTTGCCTCCATCTCCTATAGAGATTGCGCGATTGATTGCCACGGCACGATTGATGATGCCGCACACTCCGATATCTCTGGGCTGTGAGAGGCCACGAAATAGACAAGGACATAAAATGGAAGAGCTTGCTATTTATGCAGGGGCCACCAGAATGGCTGTATGGTCAAAAAAAACCATTGATCTGGCATTGAATCTCGGACTGATCCCTCGTTTTCAACCTACATGCTGTTCCGTTCCATA
>CAZBBQ010000228.1:0-3085 GCA_964489745.1 uncultured Desulfobacteraceae bacterium | reverse complement strand
GAGCTATGAGTTTTAAATGGTTTCCAAACCAAGATTAGTTTTGGTAATAACGCCAGGACAGACAACAGTGCAATAAACATGGCGAGTCCAGTAAACACACCAAAATAGATAGTCGGAAGGAAGTTGGAAAATACCAGTATGGAAAAGCCGAATATAATCGTTATAGAGGTATTGAGGATGGCCCTTCCCACGGTTTTGTGACACAGATGGAGGGTATTGGAATAGTCGTTGTTTTTATTGAATTCCTCTCTAAATCTATAGATGTAGTGAATGCTGTTATCGATCGCTATTCCCATTGTAATAGCAGCGATCGTGATGGTCATCACATCCAGAGATATGTTCGCTAAGCCCATGATACCGAGCACAATACCTACTGCAAGCAGATTGGGGATAATGCCGATTATGGATAGAGTGATGGATCTGAACAAAACGAGTAACATGATCCCGATTCCTAACAGCACAATACCCAATGTTAAAATTTGGGACTTAAATAAGCTTTGCAACATGTTGTTGTATAAAACGAGCATTCCGGCAACCGTTGCTTTGTTCCCTGAAAGCCCAAATTTATTTATAAGATCACTACTGATTCTTTCCAGAAGCTCTTTTCTCCTTAAATTTTCCAGTGAGTCCAAGATTCTCAGGGAGATACGGGCTTCATTATTGTCAATGGAGACATACGGATCCACCACCTCAGATCGAATTCGATCGGGAATCTTTTTGCTCAACACCCCCAACTCAATGCCGTCAAATGGTCTCCCCTCGTAGAGCTGTTCGGCAACCCTGATAATGGAGGCAAGGGAGAGAACCTTTCCGATTTCTGGTAAGCCGGATAGGTAATCATGAACTTCTTTGATTCTCTCAACTTTAAAAGGTGTAAGCCAGTAATCTCTTGGGTCATGCTCTCCAGCCCAGTCGTCCTCTTCGAGGACATCCTCATCATCGGTCTTAACAAGATTATTTTCTGCTGCGCTGTTTCCCTCTTGCACACCAAAGTTAAGCATAATGTCGAGCGGGAATGTGCCGCCAAGCTTATCATCTATTAATTTCATTCCCTGGTATATTTCAGTTTTCTTGCTGAAGTAATTTATGAAACTATTTTCTACCTTTAGCCTACTGACGCCGATTACGCTTATGACGGCAAGTACGATCGACACGATGATTACCTTGCCCCCGTGGAGTTCGGCAATTGAGGCAAGTCGAGAGGTGATGAAAGACTCTCCTCTGCGAGTAATCGCGGGACTGGATTTTTTAAGTAACATTAAAATAGAAGGTAACAACAAAAATGAGGTGAGAAAGGTTACGCACAGGCCTATGGCCATCATCCATCCGAAATCAATGACAGGTCGAATGCCGCTGAATACCAATGAGCTAAAGGCCAAGATTGTGGTTAAGGCGGCATAGAGACATGGCCACACCATTTTTTTGGCGGTGGTGTATACAATGTCGAGCTGACGCTCTGAGGCCATATCGTTACAAAGCTGCCGGTAGCGAACAGACAGGTGTATGTTCATTGACATGGTAAGTATTAGCATTAAGGAGATGAAATTTGACGATATGACAGTCACTTTCCAGTTTACAAAACCGAGCACCCCAAGCATGACGAGAACCGCATAAAAGCAGCTCAGTAGCGGCAGGATTACCCATCGTATTTCGCGGAACAGAATGGCGAGGGTTACGACTATGAAGATGAACACACCAAAGCCGAATACCACCAGATCACTTTTGATAAATGTGATCATATCATCGGCGACCATTGGGACTCCACCAAGATGTATTTCAGCGTATTTCTTATAGGGGCGCAGAATCGATCGAATCCTTTTAATGTCCTGATGTCGATCTCTATTATACTTGGCATAGTAATTCTCATACTCACCCATATGGTGCGCAAATTGAGATTGCTCGTTTTCACTGAGTGTTTCTGCCCTCTTTTTTGCCAGAAGCTGAGCCCTTTTTTCAGCAAGCTCCGAGAAATAGGGGTCGTGTTTCATGTACACGACCAAGGCGGTGGTTTGGCCGTCGCTGCTCAAAATCAACTCGTTATAAATCGGGCTTTCCAGTATCTCCTTTTTTGCCTTGTGAATGTCAACACCAGGATCTTCCAGGCTCTTGACGGTTTCCTCTGTCATTTTTGAGAGCTCTCCGCCGGAAGCACCTAAAAGCGGAATATCAAGGAGGGTTGTTACCGAATCAACCCTCTCTAACGGCTTTAATTCTTCCCGTAACTTTTTTAAAATCTCTAATGATCCCTCGGAGAACAAATCCTCATGAGGAGTAAACGTTATCATGAAGAATTCCTTGATTGTGTAACGGGAATTGATCTCACGGAATATCTTTAGGTCCTTATCATCTTCGAGAAGGAGGGTGTCAGGAGAGGCATCGAGCTTAAAGTCCTTTGCGTGATATGAAAAAAACGCAAGGAGGGATAAAAGTACAATCAGTACAACTTTGGGATGCCCTAAAACGATTCTCTTATAGAGCTTTGAAAAACCATTCATCATGTTTGATTGATTTTCTGATTTAATATGAATTAGAGAATTTATTTTTTTGTGTCATATCAAAGAATTTAGTGCTTGAGCCCTTAAGATGGGGTAAGGCTCTCCTGTTTGGCCCTTTGATAGGAACTCTCGATTCTGAGGAAAAAAGTATAGGGTAAAGGCATTTACGTGTCAACAGAAAAGGCAAAACAAAAAGGCATACATGCTCCGAAAACGTACCCCCTATTAATTTGATAAGAAGTTTTCAACCAGCCTATTATACGTATGTTTTGAACTTGACACGAAACCATCAATTCCCTATCCTTCTTGCTACAAAAGGAGAAGCAGAACAATGATCAAAGGGAGAAAGAATCAATTAAAGATTTTACCATGCATCCTCCTGTTCCTTGTTTTTTATTTAAGTGGGTGTGCCCATAAAAACGGTGCCATTCCTTGCCCCACCTCGCTCAATACGGCATATCATTATAACCAGCAAACAAAGGTATCCACATTAAACCAGACTCAAACGAAACACAGCGAGATGAAGGAGAATTCTTCTGATGAGAGTCTTGCTTTTTTCGATGAAGATACCAATGAAGAGGCGGTACACA
>CAZBBQ010000227.1:0-3086 GCA_964489745.1 uncultured Desulfobacteraceae bacterium | reverse complement strand
AGCCTTCAGAGACACAAGCTCAGGTCTGAGCACTGGCATATAATCAACGGAAAGGCCCTTGTTACGCTTAATGACAAACAGATTCCCCTCAAAAAGGGGATGTCTATTGATATTCCTGCTGGTGCAGCCCATAGAATCAAAAACACGGGATTAGAAAATCTCGTCTTTATTGAAATACAACAAGGCGACTACTTTGGGGAAGATGATATTGAACGACTCGAGGATGATTTTGGGAGAGTGGGCGTAAAAGATCCTTAATGAGAAGCAAAAAGATCCATAAACTCAAATTTGGACACATCAAATAATCCCTTATCGCTCAGCTTGATCTCTGGAATAACCAGTAATCCCATAAATGAAAGGGTCATAAAAGGGGCCCTTAATTGTGAACCCAACTCTTTGGCAAACCTGTCCATCTCCATATATTTTTTTGTTACCTCGATATAATTTAAATCACTCATAATTCCGGCTACCGGTAAGGGCAAAACTTTTTCTGTATCCCCACACACAGCACTCAGCCCTCCCTTATTTTTAATAATTATATTTACTGCCCTACAAATATCGATATCATTGACGCCAACTGAGATTATATTGTGGGAATCATGGGCAATGCTTGACCCTATTGCCCCTTTTTTGAGCCCGAAATTTTTTACAAAGGCTATTGATGGGGATAAATCCTTATACCTGTTGACAACAACTATTTTAAGTATGTCTCTTTTAGTATCCGAAACAATGTAATTATCAACCACTTTTGCTTCATCCAAAATCTGATGAGTAATGAGTTCTCCATCAACTGCCTCTATTATATGTATCTTTCTGTTTTGATCTTTGATAGCAACATCATGAACCCGCTTTTCTTTTGTATTAAAATTATTAACTATCCTTTTGCTTGACTCCTCTATCAATGTCTTTCCATCTTTCGCAACAAGCTTTCCATTAATAAATGTTTTTAAAATGGTAAGGTCATCAAGGTTATCGATTACTAAAAAATCTGCGGGATCGCCAACCTGCAGTAATCCCACATCCAGACCATAATGTCTGATGGGATTACAAGATGCAATTCTCAAAGCATCTATCGTATCAACTCCATAATGAATGGCTTTTTTTACCATTTTATTAATATGCCCTACCATTAAATCTTCCGGATGTTTGTCATCACTGCAAAACATGCACATGTTTGCATGTTTTTTTGCTATCGGGATTAACGCATCAAAATTTTTAGCGGCAGAACCCTCCCTTATCTGAATCTTCATGCCAAATCTGATTTTCTCAAGTGCTTCAGATTTTGAAAAACACTCATGATCCGTTGATATCCCAGCGGAAATGTATTTTTCTAATTCTTTCCCCCTTAGACCAGGGGCATGACCATCGATCACCTTTTTATATAATTTGGCAAAATCGATTTTTGCCATAACTTCCGGATCATTACCCAAAACCCCCGGAAAGTTCATCATCTCGCTGAGACACCTGACTTTATCAATCTTGAGAAGTGCTTGAACCTGATCAGCATCTATCCTTGCCCCAGCAGTCTCAAATGGAGTAGCCGGCACACAAGAGGAAGCTCCCCAATAAAACTTAAATGGAACAGAATCACCATCAGTAATCATATACCTGACTCCATCTATTCCCATTACATTGGCAATCTCGTGTGGGTCACAAACGGCTCCCACTGTTCCGTGAATCACAGCCACCCTTGCAAACTCCGTTGGGGTAAGCATGCTACTCTCAACATGAACATGGGAATCAATAAATCCAGGTATGAGATACGTTGAATAGTTTGTCTGCTCCTTAATAATTCTTGATATTCTTCCATTCCTAATTTCAATAGTACCTGGATAGACCTTTCTTTTTACAACGTCCACAATATTGCCAGATATTTGACTGATGATCTCTACCATTCTTGTCTCCACAATGATTAATTACTATGTAGAAGTTATTTTAAATAAAGCCAGATAATTGTCAGAGAAAGCAAAATTGACATTATTACTCTTAAATCACAAAGGAAAGCATTTAAAATAGAGCGTTATAGAATCCACCTTGGTTTTTATTTTTTGAGTAAAACAAAATTATCTACTGGAAATTAAAATAAATTTACCATATAATTATTTTTGAAACTATTTACTACATAGAAAAGGAGGATGGCCCATGAACGAAGAAAAGGCAGAAGAAAAAACAGCCCAAAAAACGGAAGAAAAACCCGAAACTGTTGAAACAAAGACCAATGCTGACGCATTAACAAAGGCTGATCCAGTAAAACGAATAATAGCATTTATCATCGATGCTGTAGCTTGTATGATAGTAGGGTTTATTCCCTTTATCGGTGGCATTATCGGCGCCCTTTATATACTCCTGCGAGATGCCATGCCTATCGAAGCCCTTGAGTATCAAAGCATTGGGAAAAAATTACTGAAATTATCTGTAGTTAATGCTGAAGACCCTGCAGCGAAAGTCGATTATGCTATCTCTGCAAAGAGAAATTGGATGTTTGCACTTGGCCCTATTATGTTGTTTTTCTTGTTTATACCAATTATCGGCTGGATCATTGATATCCTTCTCGGAATCGCTGTTCTTATCCTGGTTATCATAGAAATTGTTAAGCTTTTCACCGATGAGAAAGGATTACGATGGGGCGATAAGATGGCAGGTACAATGGTGATCGAGAAATAGACTCAAGGGGAAAGAGGGATAGATTTCAATTTTTTAGTGACCTGTAAGTTGCAGCCCCTTGTTGAATGAATTAATTATATCATTACCTTAAATAACAGGCAGCATAACACCCCCTGAGGGGATGATGTGTACTTCAGGATTGGGAGAGCAAATAGTTTCACTCAAATCAAATGCCTGATCAAGGTCATCGGTATATAGGAAGCCCATTTTTTCACCAGTTACTCTCGGAATGTCCTTTGATACCAGAATTATTTTAAACCGATGCTGAAGAGCCAGAGTCAACCCCAAGGCCATATTGAAATCAATAGCACCGCCTTCCATAATCAGACGTCCGTTCTCAAAGTATTCAAAGACTCCCCCTGACAGGTCATCACTGTACTTTGAGTGAAATTGTGCAAAACTGTTCACAAAGGCATCAGGCA
>CAZBBQ010000226.1:0-3153 GCA_964489745.1 uncultured Desulfobacteraceae bacterium | reverse complement strand
AGGAGGGAAAAGATGGTTGAATGATCGTTCCCTGCACAGGAGTTGGGGATAATTTCGTCCAACGTAATATAAATCATCAGGCCTGCTGTCGCACCGATTATAAAACCAAGCACTCCCGGCGTAATGGAGTCAAATATATATCGAGCCAGAAGATAGCCGATCAATAGTGGTACTGCGGTGGAAGATGATACGAGGAATGCCTTCAGGCGATTACCGGTGGCATGGTAGTAGGGCGCTGAGGTACAAATGCCCTCCGGAATATTGTGGATGGCGATGGCCAGGGCAATAATTAACGATACTTTTGTCCCAGTGACCGCACCAATGGCTATGGCCATACCTTCGGGAAAGTTGTGGAGAAATATACCAAGGATGAGGTAGGTTGAGGTGCGCTGAAGGTTACAGCCTTGCTCCTGAGTACAAAGCTCCGGGTGAATGTGGGGGATAATGCGGTCAACCCCGTACATGAGCAGGGCACCCATGACTATCCCAGCCACGCATATGCCCACCGAGGAGATACGAATGCTCTCAGGTATAAGCTCCAGAAAGGAAATGCCAAGCATCACCCCAGCTGCAAAACAGAGCATGTTGCACATATACATCAAGGATGGTTTCTTTGCCACACCAATGATAGAGCCTATAATAGGCCCGAGAACAGAAATAATAACGATAAAAATAGCGGGGTCCATGACTACCCTTAACTGTCTTATTTAATAGGAGACCCTTTTGTGTCTATTATTTCTACGCCTGCTTCTTTGAGTAAAGCCAATGCGGTGCCCTCCTTTTGTTCGAGTACCACTATCTGATCAGGTTTGAATCCAAGCAACCATTGACCTACTAAATATCCTCGTTTGTGTTCCTCTTCCCAGTAAGGATTTTTAATGTATTCCTGGTTAATCGTATTTGTGCTGGTGCGGTCAATGGTCTCAAGTAAAAACCAGGGGGCCTTCGCAAGATGCTCTGCAGGGGATCCTTCAGGTTCTATCATCGGGGTAAGCCTGCGAATATGTTCGGATCGATGGCTATGTGACTTGATTCGGGCCATGATCACACGGGAAAATCGATTCCGTATATCATGCTCAAGGGCGTGAGAGATGCGGTCTGCGAGCTCATGAGAATGGGTTCTCACAATCACATCCAGGTCAACGATAAAACGACCCCCAGCAGTACGGCTCAAGCATTGCTCTACTTTCTCTACACGAGGATGGGATTCCACCAACCCTATTATTTCCCGTTCGGTGCCTCGATCAATTGCTTCATCCATGAGGTCACGGAGCGCGCGCCATAACAATTGGCCGCCTGACCAAAAGACAAAAGCTGCGACTGCCATAGCTGCCCATCTGTCTAAATGTAATCCGAAGGAGGCGCCAATAAGGCTGATAACAACCAATCCAGTAGAAAACCCATCGGCAAGGTAGTCTCTACCATCTGCAGCCAAAGCAGGTGAATGAAGTCGTCGGCCCATGCGAAGCTGATAGAACCCAAATGCAAATGTGACTACGAGAGACACTAAAGCCACAGGAAGAGCAATGGACACATCAGGCAAAGTTGCTGGTTCCAGGAGCGCTCTTCGCGCTATCTCATAGCCTGCTAAAATAATGGCGCCGGAAGTTACCAATGTAGCAATCGTTTCAGCCTTGTAAAGTCCATACGGAAAAGAGGGGTGTTGTCGACCAGCAAACCATAGTCCAATATAGGCGGCGGCTGATGCAATGACATCCGTTCCTGAGTGGATAGCGTCGCTCAGGAGGGCCGATGAGCCAGCCAGAACACCGGCTACCCCCTTTGCAAAGGCCAATGATAAATTGAGGCTTATCGAGAATGCCGCTCTCTTACGGGCCTTTTTAATCTCAATACTACCCGGCGAGGATTCGAGTGGTACTGTTTTTCCGGTCTGGTGATTATTTTCTGCCATTATCTGAGTCTGATCAATCGTGTTTGGCCGTATGTAATTATCATGGTCCGCTCAACATAGAGCTTCCTTAAGGAAGCCACAGTGGGATATCTCACTCCTAAGCCCCATCCAGTCCATGATGTTCTGCCTTTGTATACCATGAAGCGGGATCAGTCAGGTACTCCTCTGTGTCCTTGAGAGAGAGGTAATGCTCGTGCTCAATTTTGGAAAGGAGGTTGAAAAACTCCTTCTCTCTTGGATCAGAGACATTGTCTCTCAGGTTAGCATAATGGGATACCCCTTTGGCCTCAAAATCGATTGCTGTCTGGATGGCTTTGAGATCATCATCGTCCTTTTCAAGAATCATATCCACACCTTTAACTGAGTCTTTCAAAATGTTTTTAACGATCGTGTCATTTACCTTGAGAGGAACGGTTTCAGGCCACTTTTCATTCCTCTCCCACCTCTGATGGATTTCCTTCAACCTCTCATAATGTTCTAATTCCTCATTCGCTATCTGGTTAAACATCGCTTTGCCAACAGGATTTTTTGTCCTCTCGGCATTCTTGAGATAAAATTCTCGCTCCTCCATCTCATTAGCAAGGGCGACCTCCAGTGCATTAAGGTTCTCTTGTTCCTTCATGATAGCTCTCCTTTTTTAATTATACTACGGCGTTATTCTGTATCTTTTTTATCACAGTTCGGTTGAAATTGTCAAAAACTCAAAAAGTCTCACTCGTCCGATTCCTTTTATACCCACAATTAATGTGAAAATTTATCCAAAGCTGATCAAAAATTCATCAGGTGAGGAGGTACGTGAGCACAACTATAGAATAGAACGCAGATGGCCTTCTATCTCACCCCTGGGGAGAGCCCCCACAAGGCTTTTGACAAGTTTCCCATCCCTAAAAAAAAGCAAGGTTGGAATACTTCGTATAGAATATTGTGAAGCAGTGAGAGGATTTTCATCCACGTTGAGCTTTGCAATTTTGACCCGGCCTGCATACTCTGAAGCCAGCTGCTCAAGGATTGGTGACACCATATGGCAGGGACCACACCATGGGGCCCAACAGTCCACTATTATCGCACCTGGATACGAGAGCACCTCCATGCTGAATGTACTATCCGTAACAGCTACGGGATGGTCATGAACAGCACCTTTTGTGAGAGGTCTTCGGCATTTGCCGCATATCGGGTTATCCTGGAGCCTGCTCTTAGGTATTCTGTTTTTCGTGCCACAGTTTGAACACTGGATAATTGTG
>CAZBBQ010000225.1:0-3154 GCA_964489745.1 uncultured Desulfobacteraceae bacterium | reverse complement strand
GGAGGGAAAAAGTGGCTGAATTAAAAGGAACTAAAACAGAAAACAATCTTTTAGAAGCCTTTGCTGGAGAATCTCAGGCAAACCGAAGGTACCTCGCCTTTGCCAAACAGGCTGAAAAAGAGGGCTATACGCAGGCTGCAAAACTTTTTAGAGCAGCGGCTGAGGCTGAAACTGTCCATGCACATGCCCATCTCCGAGTACTCGGAGGAGTCACAAGCACTGCTGAAAACCTGAAAGAAGCCATTTCTGGAGAAACGCATGAATTTACAGAGATGTATCCAGCCATGATTGACGATGCAATAGAGGATGGCAGCAAGGCGGCGGAAAGAAGCTTTACCTATGCCAATAAGGTCGAGAAAGTCCACGCCGCCCTTTACCAAAAGGCGTCAGACAATCTGGACACCCTTGAAGAGGTAGATTACTATGTTTGCTCTGTGTGCGGATTTACGTGCGAAAACGAGCCACCGGAAACATGTCCGGTCTGCGGTGCCAAATCAAGTGCCTTTTTTAAAACAGAGTGAGTTATTTAAGAAGAAGGGAGATGCTTATATGAATACTGAGATAAGGAAAATTCCTATGACGCTGGCAACTATTGCCATCTTCCTTGCGCTTTTACATTATTCCCTGGCGTTTGGAAGCAATGTGACCCCTGTAAAGGGAGATGTGTTGCCGGAGATAAAAATTACAGTGCCTCAGAATGCTACTGATAGAAATTATCTAGGTTTGGAAAGGAATGGGACTTTTACAATACCTCAGATTAAAGCCACGATAGTTATCATTGAGATTTTCAGCATGTACTGCCCCTATTGCCAAAAGGAGGCACCAGAGGTTAACCGGTTGTTTAGCATTATAGAAGGTAATGCGGACCTGAAAGACAAAATCAAATTGATAGGGATAGGTGCTGGAAATTCATCCTTTGAGGTTGGGGTATACAAAAAGAAATATAATGTCCCCTTCCCCCTTTTTCCAGATGAAGATTTTTCCATCCACAAGTGCATTGGGGAAGTCAGAACGCCATACTTTCTGGGTGTCAAAATCAACGATGATGGTACACATCGGATCTTTTACTCACAACTCGGAAAATTCAAAGGGGCAGAATTATTTTTGGAATTAATGCTTCAAGAATCCGGATTAAAGCAGGAGAGGTAACATGAAAAAACATGGTAAATTCATTGTAACTTTGAGCGTGCTATCCATTTTTCTGTATAGCGCAACGGCTTTTTGCCTTTCAGATGCGTTCAAGAATAATATCTATAATCCTGGACCTCTAAAGCCAATTGATAGCATCCTGAAGGTAAAGGTGGGAGATAGTGCACCTGGCTTTTCTCTTCCAGCTGTAGTGGGTGGGAGGATTTCACTTGACCAGTATCGAGGGGAAAAAAATGTGGTGCTTTCCTTTGTGCCTGCGGCATGGACGCCCGTGTGTTCAGATCAATGGCCGGGTTACAATATCGTAAAAGACATCTTTGATAGCAATGATACCATCCTTTTGGGAATTACTGTGGACAACACCCCGACCCTATTTGCATGGACTAATCAGATGGGTGCGTTATGGTTTCCTGTTCTGTCTGACTTTTGGCCCCACGGCGCTGTTGCTGACAGATACGGTGTATTGCGTTCTGATGGAATCACTGAAAGAGCCCTCTTTGTAATCGATAAAAAGGGGATCATTCAATATATTGGTGTGGGGGATATAAATAAGAGACCTCGCCTTGAGACCTTAGTCAGGGAACTTGAAAAACTGGAGAAATAATAAGTGAGCTTAGAAAATATTTTGGGATCTAATCAGAAATACAGGATGACCAACCAACGTCAGGTTATTCTTGAAGAAATACAAAAGGTAAACACCCACCCTACAGCAGATGAGGTATATGAAACAGTTCGTAAACGATTACCTCGAATAAGTCTCGGCACTGTATACCGCAATCTGGAGGTTCTATCAGCGTGCGGTCTGATACAAAAGATTGGTCCCTTATCAAGTCAAATGCGGTTTGATGGTATTACAAAAAACCATTATCACCTTCGTTGTATTTATTGTGGTAAAGTAGAGGATGCTCCCATTGAAACCGTTGATAAATTAGAGAATGCTGTTCGCGAGAAAAGCGATTACAGTATACTAGGTCACAAACTTGAGTTTATTGGGATATGTCCAAAATGCAGGAAAAATGAAAATCCGATTCATAAAAAACCTTATGGCATTGTTAATTAAAAAAAATTGAAAATAAGAGGATAGTATCCATTAATTACAGCAAGAAAAGAAGGAATCACAGCAGAGAAAAACTATTGATTTTATGTCTAAAATAATACAATTAAGTCTAAAATTAGACGATAGGATAACGTATTGAAGAAAAAGAACAATAATAATTTGGTATTCGTCATTATGTCTAAATTTAGACAGTCTTCATATATATTGTTTATGAGCCTGTGATACATAAATCAAAATGATCTATGTATCACACAACAAGGGAAGCGTTTAAGTGGCTTTTTTATTTGAGCTTTTTAAATTCGATCCTCTGCTCTTATGGCAAAATCCAGAGCGCCTGGCATTAAAATTGCCTATTATTATAAAGAGTTTATCACATAGGCATAATAGATTTTTTAAATCATAAAAAGGGATAAGGAAAATGTCGAAAGCCCTTATTGTTTATGCAACGAGGACCGGATCTACTGAAAAGATTGCTGAACTCATTGCTGAAGGCATCCGCTTCACCGGTGCTGAAGCACACGTAATGAATGCCAATAAAATTACAAATGAGACCGATCTTGAAGGTTTCGAAGCCTATGTGTTTGGATCTGCTACCTACCATGGGGAGATGATGCAGGGAATGAAAAAACTTCTCTTTCTTGCTGAGAAAATAAATTGTGAAGGTAAGCCAGGAGGAGCCTTCGGCGCATTTGGCTGGAGCGGAGAGGCATCGTACCGTATTCATGAAACCATGGAGAATATCTTTAAAATGGATATGGTGAGTGGTCCATTACGATTAAAGTCATCCGGGCTAGAAGGCGGGAAGCAAATGGCCCAGGATTACGGTCGAGAAGTAGGAAAAAAAATTGTCTCAATAATATATCTTTAACTGGAGGTAATTATGACTACTCCGAGACATTGTCCAGGATTTGAGCAGTTTAAAAGCTTGAAGGTTTTTATGTGTAAATG
>CAZBBQ010000224.1:0-3170 GCA_964489745.1 uncultured Desulfobacteraceae bacterium | reverse complement strand
CCTTGACCATATGGGAAATTTCATCTATACTATTTACTCAAAATATATCTCTGAGGCTTAATGGTTTGAAATGTTGTAATTACTGGAGGATACTATGAGTATAGCGCTGTATATCGTAGCAATTTTGTGGATTGTTATCGGTGTCCTTATACTTCTTTATACTGAAAGAACAATGAAGATTTTGAAAAAACTCTTTTTTGCAGAAAAAGTAAGGGCGCTATCTATTGTACCGATTTTTTTTGGGATTGTTTTGGTAATAGGTGCCTTTGTATGTACACAGGTATTTTTTCTGTCTTTTATTTTGGGAGCGCTTGCCTTACTAAAAGGGCTATACTTGATCATGGGACCGATGCCCCAGATTAAACGTCTTATGGATTGGTGGTTCAATAAAGCCGGCGCCAGTTACATCCGTTTGTGTGGACTCATAATTTTTGTTCTTGGGATTGCTTTACTATCAAATCTTTAAAAAATGATGTGTTTCCTGATCCGTCTTTGACAAGCCCTTCTTAAACGCTATTTTATCTTCTATTTGACATGATTTCCTATTTTTATTAATCTATCATGTTAATTTATTTATACTTTTTACGTCAACAGTTTCGACCTACCCATTTCGTCACGATAGATAAATGAACATCCCTAATATTTTCCTATTGCCGATTTTACTTATTCTATTAGCAGCTGGTATAGTTTTTTATCCGTTCATAGAGAACCGTATTATATTTCATCCGGATAGACAACTTGACGATAATCCATCAAATTGGGGGTTATTCTACAAGGATATTCAATTCATGACCCCTGATGGCCAAAAACTACACGGTTGGTTTTTCCCTTTATCTGAGAAGTCTCCGGTGCTTATCTTTTGTCATGGAAATGCCGGTAATATTTCTCATAGAATTGAGAATGTAAAATTTTTAGTAAAAAAAGGCATTTCAGTCTTTCTGTTTAGCTATAGGGGGTATGGGAAAAGTTCCGGCAGGCCTTCAGAAAAAGGGATATATGTTGATGGAATAGCAGCATATGATTATCTAACAGATATTGAGAAGATTTCTTCGGAGAGGATTGTAATTTTCGGCCGGTCATTAGGAGGTTCCGTAGCCACAGAGGTGGCTTTACAGAGAAAAGTGAGATGTTTGATAATTGAGAGCACATTTACATCCATTAAGGATATGGCAAAAACTATTTTCCCTTTTTTCATTTTCTCACCTTTTTTACCCCATCATTACAACAATGGTTTTAAAATTACCAAAGTGAGTATTCCAAAATTAATAATACACGGCGACAATGACGAGATTGTCCCCTTTTCTATGGGTAAAAAGTTGTTTGTACAAGCCCCAGAGCCAAAGTTGTTTCTACCGATACATGGGGCTGGGCACAATGATACCTATGTTGTGGGGGGTGAGAAGTACTTTGATGCTATAGTTAATTTCATTTTACCTCTTGCAAGCATTCGGACAGGATAAGGTGGATATAGGTTTTTACATATTTAGTTTCTTAGGAGGGCTTTTAAATACGATTTTGATGATTATAGTAGTAACAGTTGGAATGCTTTAGGGATAAATGTGAACCATAGTAAAGCTCATCAAGAGATTATACATCGTGTGAACAAGACAGATATCATGTTTCATACTATTTTTGTGTATTTCAACAGGACGTTCTAACAGCATAAACTTGGAGGATTGCGAGAATGAGGATTCTATTGACTGGCTCAAGCGGACAACTTGGCAGTGAGTGTAACAAAGTTTTGAAAGACGACTATGAAATTATTTCTCCAAACAAAGAAGAGCTGGATATTATCAGTTGGGACAAAGTAATAATGAGTATCGATCAATTATCGCCAGATATAATACTTAATTGTGCTGACTTTACCAATGTTGACGAGTGTGAAAAAGATAAAAAGCTGGCTGAGAGAATTAATGTGGAGGGCCCGAGGAATTTGGCCCAGGGGGCGGCCAGATATGATAAAATTATTGTTCATATATCTTCAGATCTTATATTCAATGGCCGAAAGAGACTACCACAACCATATTTTGAAGATGATCCCACGAGTCCCCTCTCTCGTTATGGTTTAACAAAGATGGAGAGCGAAATGGCTGTGAAGCAAAATACTCCACATTATATTATTATCAGGGCTGGTTGGATTTATGGTGTGAGGGGAGATAGCTTTTTAAAACAGATACTTCGATTGGCTACAAAAAAAGACCAAAAGTCTCTATATGTTGTTAACGATCAGTTTGGTTCTCCTACATGGTCTTATAGACTGGCCCAGCAAATTAAGGTATTGATAGACAATAGAAAAGAGGGCGTTTACCATGCCACATCAGAAAGCTATTGCAGTAGATATGAGTGGGCAAAATATTTTTTAGAAAAAATGGAAATCACAATCCCTGTTTTGCCTTGCCCAAGTGAGAAATACCCAACACTTGCAATAAGGCCGCTCAATTCCATTCTTGAGAATAGACAACTAAAGATAGAAGGGCTTAATATTATGCCCAACTGGCAAAAGGACCTTGATATTTTTATTGATACTTATGGCGAAATGTTACTAAAAGGAGAAGAAGAATCTAATGTTTCGCCTTGATTGTGATGAAAAGATCTGTAAACTCATCCAATTTTCTAATGCAAAAATCTATTTCATTAATTATCTTTATTAGGGATATCTTTCAGATCCTTTTTATTTTGAAATAATTGTCTTTTATGCTTATAGTGATATGGTCAATAATAAAAGAAATAATTATATTAAACGTAAAAAATTGCGTGTAACACGTGGGCAAGGGTATGCAAAGAAATAACACCTAAAAAGAAGGGGGGGACACACAATGTACGTTAAGGATATAATGACAATGAATGTGGTAAGTGTTCCAAGTAACACAACTGTTTCAGATGCAAAAAAGATTATGGAAGCACACAAGATTCGTCGCTTGCCAGTGGTAGACAGAGGAAAACTTATAGGAATCGTGACTGAACGCAGGTTAGAGGCATATACCCCCTCTAAGGCGACATCTCTCAGTGTCTGGGAAATTGGCTATCTTCTTGGAAATACAACGGTAAAAGAGATTATGGAAAAAAATTTCGTTACTGTACCTTCCGAAATGACCGTTGAAGAGGCCCTGGCCATAGCTCAGGAGAGAAAGGTTGGCTCATTATTGGTTGTGGAAAAAGATGGACAATTG
>CAZBBQ010000223.1:0-3181 GCA_964489745.1 uncultured Desulfobacteraceae bacterium | reverse complement strand
GGGGGTTGCAGCCTATGCAGATCATGCAGCTATTTTAGGGCATGAGCAAAATGATATTTATGAATTTATAATGGAGGCACTGGCTTCTACAACTAAAGATCTATCTATAGACCAGATGGTGGGGCTTGTGATAAAGGCAGGAGAAGTTGCAGTAAATACCATGGCTCTCCTTGATAAGGCAAATACATCTGCCTATGGAAATCCTGAAATATCAGAGGTTAATATTGGTGTTCGCAACAATCCGGGGATTCTTATTAGTGGTCACGATCTTAAAGATATGGAAGAACTTCTTAAACAAACAGAAGGCACTGAAATAGATGTTTACACTCATGGTGAGATGCTCCCGGCAAATTACTATCCGGCGTTCAAGAAGTATGATCATTTTGTTGGAAATTACGGGAGTTCTTGGTGGCACCAGAACAAGGAATTCGAGTCTTTCAATGGCCCTATTTTGATGACCACGAACTGTATTATTCCCATCAAGAAAGAAAATACCTACCAAAATAGGATTTTTACAACCGGAATGACTGGATATCCAGGTGTACAACATATCTCGGACAGAAAAGAAGGTGGCACAAAAGATTTTTCAGGGATTATCGAACTGGCAAAAAAGTGTGACCCACCCGTTGAAATTGAAACCGGTAAAATTGTTGGAGGATTTGCCCACAATCAGGTTTTGGCACTGGCAGATAAGATTGTGGATGCAGTGAAAAGTGGCGCAATCAAACGTTTTGTTGTGATGGCTGGCTGTGATGGTCGTCAAAAGACTCGAAGTTACTATACTGAAGTTGCTGAACAACTCCCGGGCGATACGGTTATTTTGACTGCCGGTTGTGCAAAATACCGCTACAACAAGCTTGATCTCGGCGATATTAGTGGAATTCCCAGAATACTTGATGCAGGCCAGTGCAATGATTCATATTCTCTTGCAGTTATTGCCCTTAAATTGAAAGAAGTTTTTGGACTCGAAGATATTAACGATCTTCCCATTTCCTACGACATTGCATGGTATGAACAAAAGGCCGTTGCAGTACTTCTTGCTCTTCTGTTTCTTGGAGTTAAAGGAATCCGCTTGGGACCAACACTTCCAGCCTTTGTGTCTTCAAATGTCCTTAAAGTTCTGGTAGAAAAATTTGACATCAAACCAATTGGTGAGGTTAAGGACGATATAGATGCCATGATGGCCGGGAAATAATTTTAAACATATTTTGACAGGCCCGCCCTCCCCGTCCCGATCCGGAACGGGGCAGGGAAGGGAAGTGTTTTTGGCGGTTCAAATTCATAAAGCGGTATCGTATGGGGATATAAATCGGTTGGCCCGCGTAACGGCAAAGCTTAGTTAGAAATAGTACTTCACCGATGCATAAATTTTGTAGTCATTTATTTTATCTCCGTATTCAGTATAGTCTTTACCCAAAAGGAATGTAGCTTTAAGGTCGAGTTCAAGGTTGGTTATGGGGGTATATGTTATCTGAGGCGTGATTGCTGCGCTTTTATCATTTATATTGTAGACACAGGCCATAGAAGGAGTGAAATATAAAATGTCAAAGGGTTCTTTTTGAGTCACCTTTAAGTAAAGATAATCTCTCATTACTGTCTGTTTGTTATAGAATTGGCTTCCATATTTCCTGCTTGTGGCAAGCTTAGCCATGCTTCCGCTGCTAATGTACTCCTGATATCCGTCTTCAATCAGGGTGAAGTAATCTGTCATTTCATCTTTGGTGTAACCCTGGCCGTTCCTGTAATATTCGAAAATAAAAGTTGTGTCACTCTTTGTCAGATAGCGCATGCCAAGAAGAAAATTCAATACATCATCTTTTTCTTCTATGAGGTTACCTGCTTGATCAGCGATATATTTAACATAATCCAGAACAACAGCTGCTTCACCATGGACCTCAAAATTAGGAGAAAGGTTTTTAGAAAAGTCGAATCCGAAACGGTCATTAACTTCTTCTCCGAGCAGGAACATAACGTCCAAATCTGTATCGAAAGTGAAAAAATAAATTTTACTTCCCCAGACAATCTCCCTTTCCGTACCCCACTCATCATTGACATGTTTCGATACAGGAAGAATTACAGGCGTTAAGGCTATGGTCTTTAGCTGGCCACCCATACTTTTTATCAGATCACCGGTAGCAACATAGTATCCTTCCAGGGTTGCATCCGGATCTTCTATATCTTTCGGACGGCTGAAAAAGGCTACCGGGTTCCATGCATACCCCTTACCCCATTTTAAGACTTTTTTGCCCGCATCTAATGCTATAGACGGACCTGGTTGCAGCGATACATAAGCCTCTTCCGTTCGCCGGTCATTTCCCCAGTCTTCATCCTTGTTATAGTAAAGGTTTCCCTTCAATCGGGCGTAAAGTTTTACTATGCTAACCCGGTAACTCCCTTCAACCTTGAGATTTAAATCAGTCTGATAGAGAGTTTCATCATCTGCGCCGTTCGGGTATTTTTGATGAAAGAGGAGGCTATCTTCATCCAGACCCTTTACCGTCTCCGATATCTCCAGCTCTGCTTTGAACTCGTAAGGTTTTTTTTCAACCTCAGGAATTTCAAAGTCAAGATTGAGTGTATCTGAAGTTTGCTCCTCCGCTCCTGCATGTCCGTGCAGAGAAATAGCCGGAAAGGCTAAAAGCCACCATAGAAGAAAAAGGGTATATTTCCTGAGCTCGCAGCAGTAAAATTGTGAAAAACGCGTAAAAAACATGCCTGATTTTCACATCCTTCTTAGATTTTCAGTAGTGTGACTGTACTATCTGAGACTTTCCACTTTCGGCATATAATTCAAGGAAAAAATTTCATCAGGCAAATCTTTTTTCTTAACCTTTGCAAAAATAATAATCGACCTGTAGTCTTTATAAAGGGGGCTGTCTGTCTCTATTACGGCAGGGCGTACAATTCCTCCACCAAAATCCTTGATATTCTTAAAATAAAGGGTCTTGATCAACATGCCTGACGAGGCCAAGCATTCTATTTTGACTGGAAGAGGTATTTTACCCTCAACCCACATTTTTACTCTGTCGTAAGCAATGGTCTTTGTCTTTGCTTTAAGGTAAAGGATATGTCCTTTATCTGCCTCTTTAACTTTATCGCAGTCATATTCCTCACTATAATCTATCCGCATAATATCCGAATTATTGAACACTCCTCCGGTTACCGACTGAAGACTGGTTAT
>CAZBBQ010000222.1:0-3216 GCA_964489745.1 uncultured Desulfobacteraceae bacterium | reverse complement strand
CCATGCTCAACGTATAGTTTCTTTCATGTATAACCCGGAGGTGAGACATAGGGGTCATTTTCTAAGTAGTTCCATCATATCTATTGTTCATTGTCTTTGAACAACAGTGTATTCATAGTACTCATTAAAGTTTAACTTTTCAATATAGATGCGATCTGCTATTAATAAAATTAGATATGAAAAGGTCTGAGACATACAGAAGGCCAAGTCTTTAACCATAAAGACAGAGGAAAAATTCTTGACTTACGACCTAAATCAGGCGCTTAAACTTTTAAAAAAGAAAGCGCAGGATTATACTTCCTATAAATTTAGTTCCAAGGAATCAATGGCCATCTTTGCGTTTTTTGACCTCACCCAAGAATTCGTCACCCTCAATAATCTTTACAGGACAGCAGTTGCAGTAATAAAATTCTTTTTTAAATATGAAAGTTGTATTTATGCAATCAGGTCCGAAGATAGCACTCTGCTGCTTCATTGCTGCAGCCCTGAAGGTCTTTTAAGTTCTCCTAAGCCGGCCAGGGCAGATATTACCATTCATCATAGTCCCTATAGAGCAGGTTCCTCTTATGTCTTCCCTATCATAGGGAAAAAGATCTTAGCAGATAAGATTCCCTTTTTTTTAGATAACCAAATTTTAGGCATGTTAGAGATATATCCGGT
Organism: uncultured Desulfobacteraceae bacterium; assembly: GCA_964489745.1. Classification (GTDB taxonomy): domain Bacteria; phylum Desulfobacterota; class DSM-4660; order Desulfatiglandales; family B25-G16; genus B33-G16. The sequence continues at coordinate 2,556 of CAZBBQ010000222.1, read as the reverse complement.
TAAAAGAATGGGAGATCATCAATTTCTCTTTTTCCAAAAATATGCCAATAGGGTCGGCTATAATATGCATAATAAGCTCGCTGTTGAACAAAGTATTGAACATATCCGATTTATCAACCAACTTGTATCAGATATTGAACACAATGTGATCACACCAAATCTTTACTATAAGGCCTTTTTGATCAATATGAAAAAGGACCTCAATAAAAATCTTTCACAATTAGAAAATATTAATTCTATCCTTCCTGAGCTTGAGCTCTGTAAAAATTCAACAGAAAATCAAATTATACAAACGGTTGATAGTCTTCGCAGTCTCCACCAGGATATGGATAAAAAGATGGGGGAATTTGAAAGCCACTTTAACCACCTAAGCCTTTTTATCGAAACACTCTTCCGGGGTGAACATTTCAAGACCGGAAGCTATGTGCTCAAGAGACGATCGTATAATCTCCTCAATGATATATTTTTACCAGAACTGGAACACTATAGGAAAAGGTTAAAGAGTAGAGGAATAGATATCATTGAACCACAACATGTGCCTTCAGATAATGATATGGTAATATTTATTGATCTTGGCCTTACAGCTCAAGTCTTTGCCAATCTTCTCTCCAATGCCCTAAAGCACTGTCAGCCAGCTTTGGATAAAAACGGTAACTATCAAAAGTATATTTCTTACGCTATAGATATAGTGGCCGAGGAGTCGTATGAAATCCAGAATGGAATAAAATTTAGTCTATTTAGCACAGGTAAATCGATTTCAAAAAAAGAGGCAATCCTGATATTTGAAGACGGCTACAAGATTCCAAAAGATAAAATTAAAAGTGGGTCAGGTCATGGACTTCATTTTGTGTATAATATAGTTCAACTCCATGGAGGACATGTCGGGTGCATACCACGAGAGAACGGAAATGATTTCTACATAATCTTTCCCCGTAAGAAATAAACCTTTGCCATGTAGAAAAGATTAACAGACTAATCTATCGGGAGGATTTTAAAACCCTCTCCAAACTCTCTCACAGGGTTTACCTAAGTGCTTTGATTCGCAAATACTATAACGTATTTGGATGAGTATAATCTTTGCGATTGTCTTCGTCCCAGAGACATGTCAGCGAGCCCCTCGGCCTTGAGTCGTTCGACCTGGAGTCTCTCGACAGGCTCGGGACCGAAAGGCTCATGTCGAGTCGCTCAGACCGAAGGGATCACTATCAACTTGAAATCTTCATCCTTTTCATATATACCCACAGAATGCTACCTATCGTCGCCATAGTTGGTCGTCCCAATGTTGGTAAGTCCACCCTTTTCAACCGTTTAATAAAAAAAAGGGATGCCCTTGTTGACAATATCCCTGGTGTAACCAGGGATCGCCTATACGCCACTATAGAGTGGGATGACAGAAACCTAATTATTGTTGATACAGGAGGTTTTGACGCTTCTGATAAAGAAGAACTTTTAGGGAGGGTAAAGAAACAGGTGGAGATGGCAATCGAGGAGGCAGATCTGGTTATTCTCTTGTTTGATGGGAGAACTGGTCCTGTATTTGCTGATGAAGAGTTGCTTACGCTTCTCCGGCGCTCCCAAAAAAAGGTAATGTATGCGGTAAACAAGATTGATGGCCCGGAACATGAGCATTTGAGCATGGAATTCTATTCTTTTGGTATTGACAAGGTGTTCCCCATATCTTCGGCTCACGGGTATGGAATAGGCTCTCTTATGGAGCAGCTCGTTGAGGATCTTCCCATTATAGAGCATACCAAAGAAGATGAAGGCCAGATAAAGATAGCGATTATCGGTCGCCCTAATGTTGGAAAATCTTCACTTATCAATAAGATAATTGGATCTGATAGATTAATTGTGAGTGAAATGCCAGGAACTACCAGAGATTCTGTGGACATATCCTTTGAAAAAGAAGGAAAATCCTATCTATTAATAGATACTGCGGGGATTAGAAGAAGGGGTCGAGTTAAAGAAAAGATTGAAAAATTTTCAATACTTAAAACATTAAAGGCAATTAATAGGTGTCATATTTCTATTATCTTACTCGACTCTCACGCAGGCATATATGACCAGGATACGAAAATCTGTGGATATGCACTTGAGAGAGGTTGTGGCATGGTTATAGGCTTTAATAAGTGGGATCTTGTGAAAAATAAACCTCTTTTAATTAAATCCTTAGAGAATTCAATTGACAGGCAGCTGGGTTTTGTCTCTTTTGTGCCCACAATGAATATCTCGGCCCTTACTGGAGAGAGGGTCAAAAAATTGTTCACATTAATAGATAAAGTTTGGATACAATATAATTCTCATGTGTCAACATCTGCTATCAATAAGACGTTAGAGAATATAGTTAAAAGCCATCCCCCGCCATTTATTGGTGGAAAGAGACCTAAGATTTTTTATGCCACTCAGGTCTCAATTCATCCACCTGTTTTTATTTTCTTTGTTAACAGACCGGACAGTATTCACCTTTCCTATAAGAGATACCTGATAAATCAGTTTAAAAAGCAATTTGGGTTAAATCTTATACCAATTAAAGTCTTTTTCAGGGAGAGGTGAAAC
>CAZBBQ010000221.1:0-3224 GCA_964489745.1 uncultured Desulfobacteraceae bacterium | reverse complement strand
TTTTACCATTGGATTGATTTTTCGGATGGATGAGGCATGACAAAAAGATTACACTTCCTGATTTTATTATCTTTACTCATTATATCTATTTTCCCAGCAATTGTATTGCCGTATATACTCCCTTCATCTCAGATTATAGCGATTATGGCCAAAAAATTTGCTCCTATCAAGACATTAATAATAACCCAACATACAACAATTAAGGACTTACATCAGGAACAGGAAACGGCTTTTGGCGAGATCGTCTCTTTGTGTTCCCCGTATCTCTACAGATCGGAAATTCCAGGTCAACCTGGTAAGCGCCTCATAATCCATAACAATTCAAAAACCTTAAGAATTGTGAACGAGAGGATTACCTATGATGAGGAAAGCTATGCTTTTGTGTATCGTTTTTTTCTTCTATCACACGATCCAGAGCGATTATTAGAAATGCTTAATGAGATGGGCATAAACACCGATAAGGTATCCCTCACGAGGTTTGAGGGCACTATAGCATACCTGATTGGGGGAAAAAACGAGGGAAGCGCCAGGCTTCTTGTTGATAAGGAGCTATTTTTACCCCTCCTTCTCAAATATGGTGATTACCGATTTCATTTTTCCAACTATATGGAGTTTATGGAGCATGTCTGGTATCCATTCCAGATTGTCTATTCATATAAAGGAGAAATTATAGAAGAATATACTGCAATGGACATTAAAGCAAACCTACCTACTGATGTATCTCTTTTTGATATACCCCATATCAGGGAAAAATTTATTCAGAGTGAGCTTGGGCAGTAAGAGGAGTAATTAACAATCCAAAACCAGTGTCTTGCCTGAACTGTTTTTCTATGAAGATTTACGTGCGTCTGCAGGTTAAAGTATTACCCAAAATATTGTTGTACATATTCAAAACAAGAATAAGGCAGAAAATTGATCGCCTATGCCCGAAGCGTTCCCAAAAATATATGTTCAGGTAGCCGTTGCCCTTCCAATCAGCGGAACATTCACCTATACGGTACCCGAAGAGCTGATAGAGAAAGTAGCAGTGGGGAAAAGGGTCCTTGTTTCCTTTTCAGGACGAAAGATAACCGCGTATATTCTGAGGATTATCCCGCCCGAAAAAAGAAAAGGTATAAAGGACATAACCACTGTCATTGATGCGTACCCACTTTTCCCTCCTCAGATGGTTGAATTCTTTGAATGGCTGTCTCAGTATTATCTATACCCAATTGGCCTGGTAATAAAAGGTGCCCTCCCAACAGGGTTAAATGTGCGAACCCCTGAAGGCACAAGAATGCCCTCCAATGGATGGCTGGACAGGGTTGGCCTTTTAAAAATGGTGTTCATTACAAAAAAGAAAGGGGCAACTATTGACAGATCACTTTTTGATCGGAAAAGGCTTCCCAGAAATGAAGATGACTTTTTAGAGATGATGATCAAAAAGAAAGAGGTTTCCTTGCATGAGATAAAAAATGCCTTTAGCAATGGGACCTATCTCGTGGATAAATGGGTGACGAAAGGATTTTTGGAAAAAATCCGCAGACCGGTTGCGAGGGATATAGCAGATGAAGCCCTTTTTATTTCACTTGACCCACCTCCTCTCAATTCAAAACAAAAGGAAGTGGTAGAGAAGATATCCGAAAAACTTAAGGGCGATACCTTTTTTACCTACCTACTCCATGGCATAACTGACAGCGGTAAAACAGAGGTCTATTATCATGCTGCCAGGACTGCCAAAGAATCAGGAAAGCAATCCATAATAATGGTCCCAGAGATCGCCCTGACTGTTTCTATGGCGTCTCTTTTCAAGGCCCGCTTTAACAATAGGGTGGCCATCCTCCACAGCGCTCTTTCAAAAGGGAAACGATATGATCAATGGATCAGGATAGCAAAGGGAGATGTCGATGTTGTTATAGGCGCCAGATCAGCTCTTTTTGCCCCTCTTTCCAGGCTCGGTTGTATTATTGTTGATGAAGAGCATGATCTCTCCTATAAGCAGGAAGAGAAATTCCGCTACCAGGCAAGGGATGCTGCCATTGTAAGGGCAAAACTCTCAGATGCCGTTGTTATACTTGGTTCAGGAACCCCATCCGTTCAGTCTTACCAGAATGCTGCAATAGGAAAATATGGCTTTCTCAGCATGCCAAAAAGGATTCTCAAAAGAGAATTACCAGAGATAAAAGTCATAGATATGGCACAATTTGAGAGAAGTTCCGCTGCACAGGACGAAGGTATTATGAGCCCACCTTTAAAAGAGGCCATCGAGGAAAACCTGACTCAGAAAAAACAAACTATCCTGTTTTTAAACAGAAGGGGATTCAGCTCCCTTTACCTTTGCAGATTTTGTGGAGAGGCTATCAGGTGCCCGAACTGTGAGGTAAGCTTGACCTATCATAAATACGGGGACAATCTGCTCTGTCATTACTGTGGCTTTTCCATAAAACCACCGAATAGGTGCCCGGCCTGTAACACGAAAGGCTTAAAACCCTATGGATTTGGCACACAAAGGGTGGTGGAGGTATTAGAGAATCTATTTCCGAAGGCACGGGTAGAGAGAATGGACAGAGATACGATGAAACGTAAGGGCGAGGTGCAACAGGTTTTAAAAAGGTTTATGCAGCACGAAACGGATATTCTCGTTGGGACCCAGATGGTTACCAAGGGCCACGATTTTCCCAATGTAACACTTGTTGGGGTAATCTCTGCTGATATGTCACTCAATTACCCGGATTTCCGCGCTGGGGAGGTTACCTTTCAATTGCTTTCCCAGGTGGCAGGAAGAACCGGTAGAGGTAATATGCCAGGAAAGGTTATCATCCAGACATTCAATCCATCACACTATGCAATAACTGCTACAAAGGATCACAACTACACAAAATTTTTTTCCCAGGAAATAGCCCTCAGGCGGCAGGTTAACTACCCGCCATTTTCCTTATTAGCCAATGTGCGCTTTCTTGGAAATAGCAAGTCAAAAACAGAAAAAATAGCGACCCATATTGGGATGAAAATCCGCAACACCATAAAAAAGCAGTCAAAAAGAAAAAATGCTGGAGAGGTTCTTGGACCTGTTGAGGCCCCTATGGCAAAGCTAAAAGGAAAATACCGGCAGCAGATTCTTATCAAATCCCGCACCTCCAGATACCTCAACCAACTATTAAAAGAGATAGAAACATTCTCTGCCCAGATCCTGAATTCAAGCGGGGTAAGAATGATCATTGATGTTGATCCGTATCAGATGATGT
>CAZBBQ010000220.1:0-3305 GCA_964489745.1 uncultured Desulfobacteraceae bacterium | reverse complement strand
GCGTACCAAAAATCTGCCCCTTCATACATTACTGAACTGCGGTTTGTCAAATAGATTTTAGGGAAAAAGTGGGGATTTTTTGGGGTATGTGGAATAGGATACTATATGCGGTTAAACAAAGAGGAGGTAGATCTTATTTTTCTAAAACCTTTATATCCGGAAGAGGAGAAAAAGAAAAAAATCCCTTTTTAAATGGCCCTTTTTCTTCCCATCTGTTGAAGAGGAATCTGGTCAGTCCGCCTATATTGTTATAGATATCGATTCGTTTGATAGAAAAATCTCGTTTAAGCAAGATCAGTTCCAGGTGATCAATCTCTTGCCATGGCGGTTCTGGCCTAAGGAAAAGATGGTATGTCGTGGTTTCAGGGTCTGCCTTAAGGGTGATTTGAAAACTGTTTTTTATACCTTTTAGGCCTTGAAAAATATCACTGAGAAGGCCTAATTCCTTTCCAAATGTTTCGGCAGAATATTTGTAAGCCTGCTTTTTAATGGGAATATACCACCAAAGTGTCTGTCCGTCTGTAAGCAATAGTTCCTCTTGGGGGGAAGCCTGTTCAAGGCGGAGAAAGTGTCGAGGCTTAAAATAAAGGCTTCCTTTTGCAAGATCATGCCTCTCTGCTGTTTCTAACATAGCCATCGTCTTACTAATGGCTTCCCTCGTATACTCAGCTTTCCATCCTTTAGCATTTCCATACCTATCCCTCATGCCACTGATGATTTTTGAAAGTTGGTCATCAGGTAATGCCTTTGCCAACGGGATGGATCCAAAAAGGAAAAGAAATAAAATGAAAACTATACGGTAGGATTTGGCGATCAAAATCGTTCCCTTTTTCTCAAAACTTCTCGAGGTCTGCTCCCGTCAGAGGGCCCAACAATTCCTTGCTTTTCCATAGCCTCAATCATCCTAGCAGCCCTGTTATACCCAACCCTAAGCTTTCTCTGAACAAATGAAATTGATGCCTGGCCTGTTTGAAAAACTAATTCGACTGCATCTTCATATTTTTCATCTTTATCCCCTCCTTCTCCCTCTTCTGTCTCTTCCTCTGTGCTTATTTCAGCAGCGATCGAGCTGTCATAGTCTGGTTTCATATTCTTTTTTAAAAAAGAGGTAACCCTTTTGACTTCCTCTTCTGAAACATATGCGCCATGAATTCTGGTAAGTCTACCCACACCAGGCGGTAAAAACAACATATCCCCATCTCCTAAAAGATGCTCGGCCCCCATACTGTCAAGGATTGTCCTCGAATCCACTCTGGACGATACCTGAAATGAGATCCTTGTGGGAAAATTGGCCTTAATAATGCCTGTAAGAACATCCACTGATGGTCTCTGGGTGGCAAGTATCATGTGTATCCCCGCAGCCCTTGCCATCTGCGCCAGTCTTGTCAGAGATTCCTCCACATCCCGGCTGGAGACCATCATGAGATCTGCCAGCTCATCGATTATGATAACAATATAGGGAAGATGCTCGTCTATCTTTTTATTCACATCAGGCTCAACAACACCTTTCTCTTTTCTCACCTTCCGGTTGTAGGCATCTATATTCCTTACACCTTTTTCAGACAGAAGCGTATATCGCCTCTCCATCTCATCAACAGCCCACTTGAGGGCCTTGGTTGCCTCTTTTGGATAGGTTACTACTGGATGTAAAAGATGGGGAATGTCCTGATAAGGCGCAAGCTCTATTCTTTTTGGATCAATCATGACAAAACGAACCGTTTCTGGAGAGGCCTTGAACAGAATACTGTTTATCATGGCATTGATAGATACGCTTTTCCCTGTTCCTGTAGCACCAGCAACTAAGAGATGCGGCATTTTAGTTAGATCTGTGATTACCGGTTGCCCGATTATGTCCATCCCTAAGGCAATGGTGAGTTTATGAGGAGAATCCAAAAAAGGCCGGCTGGATAAGATTTCTTTTAAGGTAACAAGGTTTCTTTTATTGTTCGGCACTTCTATGCCTATAGCTGATTTTCCCGGTATAGGCGCTACGATCCTGATATTTGACACCCTCAGATTGAGAGCAAGATCGTCTGCCAAAGATGACACCTTGCTTATCTTTACACCTGGTGCTGGTTTGAACTCATACATTGTTATTACCGGGCCTGGTGTGATCTCCACCACCTCACCCTCAACACCAAAATCTTTTAGCTTTCCTTCAACACGGAGTGCATTCATTTTCAAGCTTTCTTTTTGGATTTCCTTATCCATTGATTTCGGAATTTCATCCAAAAGATCTAAAGGCGGAAGCTTGAAATCACCTGCTGTACTCATAAAGGGAAAAAAATCTTGCGTTGGTTTCGCCGGTTTCTGTAAAGGGGTTTCTACAATAGTCATCTTCCTCTCTGTCGCCTTAGTAGCTTTTTTGACTATTTTTTTTCTTTGTTTTCCCCTTCTCCTTCGTTCCATATATTTAAGCCATTTTTCTTTAATATAGAGGGCAATATTAGAAAAAACTAACCATATTCTTTTAAACAGGTCACAGAAAGAGAACCGTGTTATCACCATAAGGGAGATAATAAAAATGGTGAGAAAAAGTGCACATGCTCCGAAATAGTTAAATATTGTAACAGCCAAAGTAGCACTATGTAGCCCAACCAATCCCCCGCTCATCATTGCACCCCTATAATGTAACCCATCAGGGAGGTAAAGGTGCAGTAAAGCAGAGAAAGAGATAAGCAGAAGAATGAGATTTATCGATAGTAAGATTACTTTAAAGGGGAACCTTCCCCTGAAAAAGGAAAACGATAGAAAAAGGAGAACCGCTATAAGCCAAAATGATGAAAGGCCAAAAACCAGAAAGAGGCTACCGCCCAGATGAGCACCAACAGTTCCAAATAGGTTTTTTGCCTGGAGCCCATCCCCGGCTACCCTTCCCCAGAAAAGAGGATCTTTGGGAAAGTATGATAAGAGGCTGCCGCCAAAGATAAGGGATAAAAGTAAGAAAATTACTCCCCATATCTCTTTTTTTACGGGATGCTTTGATGATGCTTTGTGCTTATTGTTCTTTTCTGCCATGATTTTATTAAGAAGATCAGAAAACCGTACGTTATGTCACTGATTTCATTATATAATTATTGTTTTTGGTGTGTAGACACTAATAATTATATATCAATTAATATCATATATATTTAATTAATAAGTAGGCCAATGTCAAGATAATTGCTACGATTGTATTCAGTGAATGCTTGAAATTAACAAATTATAGCTATAATAACAATATGTTAAAGAAATTTAGGGGAGTTTTTTATACATTCACGTTAGAGGAATAATGATAGATTACAATCGGTATACTGAAAAATATC
>CAZBBQ010000219.1:0-3322 GCA_964489745.1 uncultured Desulfobacteraceae bacterium | reverse complement strand
GCCTCGCTCATGGCGGGGGCAAATCTATTCTTTCCAGAAGTAGGATCAAGCCCTCGTGACAGTCAAGCTGATACTGGCGAAGGACGCGGAAAAAGTCTGAAGGCATGCAGACAGTTGTTTTTAGAAATGGGGTGGAACCCAGACTTACCATCTAATTGTTTCGATACAACGCCTGGTGTTGAGATCACCAAATCTCCTGCACGGGCTATGGGTGCATAGCTAACGTCTCGTTATGCAGTCGAGTGATTACCGATAAACGAAAATTTCAGAAGTAGACAAGAATGGGTGGATAGGTAATCGCAGATATGAGCATAAAGCGATGGGAGTTCACATGAAAAAATACCCATATTTATGGATTCAACTGCTTATCATTGTCGGATTGATTTTCATCTATCCGCATTTTCTGTGGTCTAAGACCTTCAAAGTGGGAACCTGGAAAACAGCTCAGACCATACAACCTTTTTTTTACGAGAAGTTTTTTCTTTCACCTCAGAAAATTTCTGTTTACCCCTTTACCAATCCCGCAGATCAAAAAATGGCTCTCCTTGCCGGCAGTCTGGATATGTGTGGAACCACGTTGGCACATGCAATTCATTCTGCCTCACGGGGAGAACCGGTGGTTGTAGTGGCAGCATTGTGCAACAAGTGTTCTGCGCTAGTAGTGAAAAAAGAAGGTTCTATACAAAAGGTAGCTGATCTCAGAGGCAAGAAAATCGGGTATGTCCCCGGCACAATGCACGAGATACTTTTACGAGAGGTTCTCACCCGCAATGGCATCTCCCCGAATAAGGATGTACATATGACCAGAGTTGATTTTTTTGATATGGGACTGGCACTTGCACGCGGTGGTATTGATGCTTTTCTGTCCGGCGAACCATTTCCCACTATGGCTGTGGTTCAAGGCTATGGAAGGATTCTGAGCTACCCTTACTTCGGAGAGTCAATTGGCACAATTAACGCTGGGATGCTGGTTCGGGGTGACACAATCAGCAAGCAACCGGGTTGGATTAACCGGTTGGTGTTAGCCCATGTGCGAGCTACCGAATATCTCAGGGGACATCAGGACGAATGGTTCAAAAAGGCCTCAGAGTTCGGAACCCCCATGAAAATCTTAGCCAGGGCTGTATCCAATATGGAGCTTGCCTGGGACATGGATGCCTCTTTTGTCAGAAAGGCGCGTGCACTGGGGAAACGGATGCAAGCTCTGGGCGTGATTGACCGGCAGCCAGATTATGGTAAGCTCTTTAATCTTTCCTTTGTTGATGAAGTGAAAGCAAGCGGGTTGACTAACAGCCCTAAGCACCAGAAATAGCAGTGCTGCATTGAACTCATGAAAAAACCGGAAAGCGCTAAAGGTTATTATTCTCTGCTCCCCTGGATTATTCCCGGCGCCTTTGTCTCAGCTTGGGTTATATTCAGTTATGCTGGCCTTATTCCTGACTATTTGCTGCCGCACCCTTTAACAATAATCAAAACTGGGTATGGATATATATTTTCTTATAATACCAGTTCAATTTACTCAGGCAGATTCCTGAGCGATGCTGAAGCCAGCCTCACGAGGGTTTGCTTTGGATTTATCTGCGCCACACTGTGTGGGCTCCCCTTGGGCGTACTATCCGGGCGTTTAGCCACGGTGAACCGACTGCTCAATACCTTTGTTAATGGCCTCAGGGCTGTTCCCGGCATCACGTGGCTCCCATTGGCCATGGTGTGGTTCGGTATCGGTATAAAGACGACCGTGTTTCTGGTGGCCTTGGCCGCCTTCTTCCCAATTTATCTGAACACCGCAGCTGGTGCCCAGCAGGTCAACATTCGCCTGCTGCAAGCCGGAGCCATGATGGGGGTTGGGAGATTTGCGGGCACATTCCGCATCTTGCTTCCAGGATCCATGCCTCACATCATGACGGGACTGCGGCTCGGCCTCGGTATTTCGTGGGCATACTTGGTGTTGGGGGAGTTAACAGGTGTGCCTAACGGGCTTGGCGCAGTAATCATGGATGCGAGAATGCTTGGCCGGGTAGATATGATTGTCGTGGGTATGCTCATTATCGCAACGGTTGGCAGGTTGAGTGATGGGCTGTTGGTAACGTTCCTCAAGACATGCTTTAAGAGCGCGAGGAGAATGAGTTGAAAAGAACACTTGAAAGTATAGCGCTGAAATCAATCCCAATCCGGAAAAAGCCCGTGCTTGAGGTGGTCAATGTGTCGAAACATTTTGATCTGAACGGCAATGCAAGGTCCGTACTGGATGATATCAGCTTCAGTGCTGCTTCCGGGGAGATGATCTGCATCATTGGTAGAAGCGGTTGTGGCAAGACAACGCTCTTAAATATCCTTGCAGGGTTTCTGATGCCGAGCTCGGGCGTGGTTAAGGTGAACGGCAGGCCAATCAGAAAACCCGGGCCTGACCGATGCGTGATTTTTCAAGAAGATACCCTCTTTCCCTGGCTGACAGTCCGAGAAAATATTGCTTTTGGACTCAGGAGTGGCACCATAGGTGATAAACACTCTATAGAGAGTGAAGTTGATCGCTTTCTTACACTCGTGCGATTACATGAATTTCAGCACTATCTCCCGCAGGAGATCTCTGGAGGTATGAAACAACGGGTTGCTATTGCCAGGGTGCTCATTCTTCAGCCCCAGGTTTTGTTGATGGATGAACCTTTTGCCTCTCTTGATTATCATACACGAAGAGAGATGCAAAACCTGCTTCTCGCTATATGGATGGAGCTAAATCAGACGATTATCTTTGTTACCCATGATGTAGATGAGGCAATTACTCTGGCAGACAGGATAGCATTGATTGATAAGAATTCAGGGCATATTCGTGAAGTGCTCGCTGTACCTCTGCCACGACCGAGAAAGACAGAGATCCCGGAATACATTTTTTTCAGAAAAAATTTATATGAATCTTTGTAGAGAGGCTCAGCGGGGAATACCGGTGTATTTACTATTAAAGGAATGGGACTATGCTGCTTGCCGGTGACATCGGTGGAACTAAGACTAACGTGGGCATTTACTCACCTGATAAAGGGCCCCGAGAACCACTTTTCGAGGGCACCTTCCCCAGCGGGCAATACGCGAGCCTGGAAGATCTGGTGAGCGAGTTCCTCTCAAAGTGTTCTATCAAGGTTGATCAAGCCATCTTTGGCGTGGCCGGTGCTGTGGTTGGTGGTCAGGCAAAGATTACCAACTTACCCTGGGTTATTGAAGAGAAACAATTTAGGGAGACGCTAAACATAAGATCTGTGCACCTGCTCAACGATTTGGAGGCCATCGCTTATGGGCTGACTCTGCTTACGAGGAAAGATTTGCATACCCT
>CAZBBQ010000218.1:0-3322 GCA_964489745.1 uncultured Desulfobacteraceae bacterium | reverse complement strand
TCTCTCCCATGTACCCTTTAAAATATTTAAAAAATTCAGAGTCGGTTGAAAGCACAAGAGTGCTGTCTTTATCCATGGTCTCTTTATAAATATCGAGTGTATTAGTAAAGGAATAGAAATCAGGATCTCGTCCATAGGCCTGGGCATAAATTTTTGTTGACTCGGCATCTGCCTTACCTTTTATTTCCTGGGCCGTTCTATATGCCCCGGATGTGATCCTTTTCATCTCCTTTTCTTTGTCACCTTCTATCTTTCTGGCCTCTCCTTTCCCTTCTGACCGAAACTTCTCAGCTATCTGCTTTCTCTCTGCAATCATCCTGGCATAGACTGATCTTTGCACCTCTTCTACATAATTTAATCTCTTTATCTCGACATCTACCAGCTTTATACCGAATTTGGCCAGCTTTGGCTGTGCCTGCTCCATAATTCCCTTGGTAATTTCAGCCCTCCCTGTTTTGACCTCACCTAAGGGACTGAGTTCCTTTACCTCATCCACTCCCACCTCACGGATATCCAGTTCTCTGTTGGTCATCCTCACGGTTTCAATTAACGGGTAAGAGGTGATAAAGTTTCTTACTGCTGGATCTATAATGTCATCAAGCCTGCCAAGACCAGCGATCACATTGTTGACTGTTTCAAAAAATTTGAGGGGATCAACGATCTTCCACCTTGCAAAGGTGTCTACCCATATAAAGGTCTTATCCAGGGTTGGGATCTGCCCGGGATCTCCATCCCATTCAAGGAGGTTTTTTGGAAAATAGTTAGTAGTATCAATAATAGGAAGCTTAAAATGCAAGCCAGGATTTATTTGTGGTTTCCCGATAGCCTCACCAAACCGTGTAACAACCACCTGTTCGGTCTCATCAACAATATAGAATGCCCCAAAGAAAATAAAGATGATAATAATGATCAAGGCATAGATTAATCCCTTTAATTTCATTTCTCAGCCCCCTTCGCCATCCCTAAATTGAGGAAAGGGAGGACATTTTTTTGATCTGCATCAATGATATATTTGCTTCCCAGTTTTGGGAAAAGATCCTTCAAGGTCTCAAGATATATACGTCTTCGGGTTACATCCTTTGCCTTTGAATACTCGGCATACAGTGAGAGAAACCTGGCTGCATCACCTTTGGCCCTGTTGATCCTGTCAAGGGCATACCCTTCAGCAGCCTTGATAGTCTTTTCTGCATTTCCCTTAGCCGCTGGAATGGCCTTATTATATTCCTCCTTGGCCTGATACACCATCCTCTCCTTTTCTTGCGTTGCCTGATTCACCTCATTAAAGGATGGCTGGACTGGCTCAGGGACATTTGTCTTTTTCATCTCAATGGTGACTATATTTATACCGGTCTCTGCTTCATCTAATTCCTTTTGCAAAAGCACTTTTGCCTGGTCGGCAATTTCCTGCCTCTTGCTGATAACCTCATTAATGCTTCTATCTCCCACTACCATTCTCATGGTGGACTCAGTTAAATCCCTCAAGGTAGTATTTATATTCCTGACCTTGAAGAGATATTTATAGGGATCCTTGATCCTGTACTGGACTATCCAGGGAACCACGGCTACATTGAGATCACCGGTAAGCATGAGGGCCTCATTGAGATAGGTGCTCGATCTGGCATACTGAGTCCTGACACCGGACTGTATGGTCCTCAGCCCGAATTCTTCTTTATAGACAAGCCGCACCTTAACCTTTGTTAGTTTTTCTATTCCCCGCGGGAGTTTGAAATGTAGTCCCGGAGTTGTTGTTCTAGTGTATTTGCCAAACCTCTGTATTACACCCACCTCATTGACACCAACGGTATAAAAGGATGAGGATACAATAATTATGATGACTATTGCTCCAATTATAAGCCAAAGGCCAGGGAATTTACCCTTTAGTCCCTTAAATTTATTAAGGATATCATCCATTTGGGGAGGATTACCTCCGCCGCCCTTCTTTTGCTTTTGTAGCTTGTCCCAGTCCCAAGGCATAATTTATTACCCCTTATATAGATTATTTTAAAATGGTAATAGAAAAAAAGAGTTGCGTCAAGAAATAAAATTGGTGATATTTGTAATGGATATTTTAAGGACAATGATATGGAGAAAAAAAAATCGGCCACCTCTTTAAAGAGAGGGCCTCGCGATATAGTGCGGGGTAAAAAAAATAATAATTTTGTGCAGCGCTTATCAACGCATGGCAAACTACCAGGGTTTACCCCTATAAAAGAGGTAATCGATGCCATTTTTACGACATCTGCTTTTCCAATAAATTTTGATGATATGAGGATCTGGAAACTCTGGGATGGTGTGGTTGGCAAAAAAATTGCGGAACATGCCAGACCTTTTTCGATTAAGAAAGGGATATTGCTGGTCATGGTTACTGATAGTATATGGTTGCAGGAGTTAGAGTTCAAGACTGAAGACATAAAAGAAAGACTTAATGGGAAACTTCAAAGAAAGGCTATAAAAAAAATACGCTTTCGAGTAGGTAGACCGTAAGAAAAAAGGTAATAAGGAAAAAAGATTGTTTATGATAACTTAGATTTTTAAAATATGGCCGTGAACAAATAGGATTAATCTTTTAAAATACCTAAAGTTTTTCAAGGAGTCATTATTTCTATTGTGCTACGGACAACAAACAACGGCAACCTACACTACTGAAAACCGCCCCTGCCCAAACAGCGGAGGAAGGATCTTTACACCAGATTTTCCATGAAGCCTTCCTTCTATCATTGCAAGCTTGGCATGAGAGTATGAGTTCGGAAAGACGATTTGAAGCCTTTTAGGCTCTATATCCTGGATTCTCATTTTTGCAAAAATTTCCGCTAATCTATTTGCCGGATAAATCAAGGCCAATTTACCCCCTTCTTTGAGAAGCGCCTTACCTGCAACTAAAATATCATTGACCTTAGTTGATAGCTCATGTCTGGCAATAGCCTTGCTGGAATCAGGATTAATTCGCCCGCTTTTTTGTCGTCTATATGGGGGATTACACACAACTATATGAGCAAATGCTGGGCCCATAGGGAGGTGTCTC
Source organism: uncultured Desulfobacteraceae bacterium (assembly GCA_964489745.1). GTDB lineage: Bacteria > Desulfobacterota > DSM-4660 > Desulfatiglandales > B25-G16 > B33-G16. The sequence continues at coordinate 300 of CAZBBQ010000218.1, read as the reverse complement.
AGATCTCCACGGATTATAGCAATTTTTTTCTCTAATTTATTAAGCACAACATTCCGATGAGCCTGCGAGGCAAGCTCTTTCTGAAGCTCAATGCCAACAATACAACCCACCTTACTTTTGACGGCCAGAACCAGGGAGATGATCCCACAACCGGTGCCGAGATCAACAACAACATCCTCACTTCTCACAGAGACAAATTCGGCCAAAAGTAAGGCATCGACAGAGAATCTATATCCCTGCCGAGATTGGATAATTTGCAATTTACCATCCAGAAAACTGTCTATTGTCTCATTTGCTTTC
>CAZBBQ010000217.1:0-3332 GCA_964489745.1 uncultured Desulfobacteraceae bacterium | reverse complement strand
TTTTCTTAGGAGCTAAGGCGCTCGATAAATATGAATGGGAGCCCACAGAAGAGCAAGATGAATATGGCGTAGAGGTTGATTTTAAACAGGTCGGCTGGCCGGTTAGCATTGCTATTGATTTGTTAAGTGGCTCAGGTGAAGGAACCTATTTGGGTGACAAATTTGAAAGTAAAACCTCTGAGCTTAATGTGGGGTTCCGAAAGATATGGGACATTTTCCCTCGAGTACGGCCTTTTATCGGTGGTGGAATATCCTTTATCACTGGTGAGTTCAGCGGACTTGGAATTTCTGATGATGATAGCGCTGCCGGTATCTGGATTGGGGGTGGTGTATACTGGACGCTAGGTGAGCACTTCAACATTGGCCTCGAGGGAAAGTACTCAACTGCTGATGTGACTCTTTTTGGCATTGATGTTGATGCAGGTGGGGGACATTTTGGAATGCTGGTGGGCTTTCATTGGTAAGGAGGCTTTCTTGAGTCAAATTGTCGAAGAGCAAATGAAAAGATTTATGTCTTTAAATAGTATACTACATTATTTTATGGCAGCGTATCTAAGCCTTTAAGCGAAGGATTATATCAGCAGCGATTCGAGCAGCAATTGCACATACCATTGGGCATTTTTCTAACCCACCGGCTTTATACCATTCCTCTGCCTCCTCATCGATCTTGAAATCAAAACTCCTTCCTAATAATTTTTTATGAATCTCAAAACATAGAGAGCTCCCCACTTCCTCTCTAAATCTATTATACATTTCATATGAAGCCTGCATTGAATTCCTATATGCTTGTATATCCTCAAGTTCTTCCCGGCCCAGCACCAAGCCAATAGCCATGATACCACCGGTAAGCGCTCCACATGTCTCGCCCATCCGTGCAACACCGCCTGCTAGCGCAGTGCTTGCTTTAATGGCGCCCCCATTCTCTAAATGGAGATGGCTCTGCAAAGCCTGCAACACAGATCGAGTGCACCCCTCATATACTCTATCATTGTAATACGCTGCCCAAGCAACTCGATCCAACAGTTTCTCTCGTGAACCTGGCTCAATTTGCCGGTTGGTATAATTGGCCTTTTCGATTATCGTAGCAACTTTTTCTAAACTCATAAATACTCCCTTCATCTATAATTGTAATAAAAGCAGACATTGGTTCTAAAGCGACTGTAATATATTTCTCTATCTCTGACAACTCATCAGAAACCTACCACAAATATTCTTACCATACTCTTTTCTAAAATATGCAATTCAAAGTGTAAACAATTATTAAGGAGGGTATCATGAAAGCAACAGTGAAAGACCTCAGGTTTCAATCGTGTGAATTATTAAACACCGTAAGCAGGGGAGAAGAAGTAATTATTGCATACATAGGTAGGCCATGTGCGAGACTGGTGCCCTATCAGAATGAAGGGAAAAAGAATAAAAAAGACAAACTATTTGGTATCTGGAAAGACCATAAAGCTATTCATACTATTGATGAATATGTGCGGAACTTGAGAAAAGGCAGGCTATAAAATGATTATCGATACAGATGTCCTTATCTGGTATATGAAGGGAAATGAAAAAGCATATAAGGCTATTGAATTGGCAAATAATTAATCAGTGGTCTTTTCAGTGATTATCTTTTCTCCGAGGTTTATAGTTTCCTGAAGTCTGTTCAGCATTTGCTGCCATTCTTTGGGATCTTGAACTGATGGTTTGATTTCTGTAAGAATCACGACACAATATTTTAATGTTTTTATCAATACCTCATTTGTTTTTTCCAGTGTGGTGATATAATCGTAAACTTTCTGATTTAATTTGGTTTCCAAGATGTGCCTCCTTAAAAATGAAATCGCACCTCTCTATTTAAAATATGTTTTTTAAATACTCAAGTTTATAACACATTTCATTTCTCAAAAAAATCAAGGGTGATCTTAAGGGAAATGAGATGTGGAGTAGGGTACCCATTATATTTTTCCTCCAGATATCGGAAGTGAACGAGAGAAAATGGAAGGGAAGTCCACCCTCTTTTACCGTGCCTTCTTTCTGATATTCTGAGCCATGGTTTTTAAGGTCCTTACCTTATCAAGAGATTCTCCATCCCAACAGGGAAAGATAGTGTTATTATGAAAGAGCGGCTCGTCTCTTAAATCAAATCGTGATACCTCTACTGCCTCTTTCCACATCTGAGTATGCGGTATGGGAGAGTATTCACTTAAATAGGGCATGGCACCTGCTTTTTCCACATATGTGATTGTTTCAGCTACCTGATCATAGGTTTGTCCTGGAAGACCCATCAGGATATAGGCGCCTATCTGGGGCGTGGTAAATCCTGCCTTTTTGAGCTGATTGACAGCCAGCTCGAATTCACCTGTGGAGTACTTTTTCCCCAAATTTCTGTGGAGCTTTGTGTCGGATGTCTCCAAGCCTAATCTGATCGTTTTAAAACCTGCCCTATAAAGAAGATCTGCGGTAATTTTATCTATGTAGGTGATATGAAGCCCGTTGGGACAATGAAATCGTAGATTGAGGTTATTTTTTACTACTTCCTCTAAAAAGATACAGATATGATTTTCGGCATCCACAAGAAGGGCATCATCATAAAAGGCAAAATTTTGTATGTGATAGTGTGTATTCCAAAAGAGAACCTCTTCAAATAACTCTCGTGGCTCCCTCTTGATAAAAGAGGGATTCAGGTAATGTGAGGCACAGTATCGACATCTGAAAGGGCACCCAGAGGAACTCAACAGGCAGATGTAATCTATCTCAGTAAGTAGATCAAAGGCTGGGTAAGGAAAAAAAGGTTGAGCCTTTTCTTCAGAAAGAAAATCTGGTATATTTTTTTCTAAGAACTGGCTACACTTTAAAGGCCAAAATTGACCGGGTGATGAGACAATCAGATCGGCGTGAGAATAATGTCTGGCATGCTCGGGGCATAACGTGGCGTATATTCCGCCGAGTAGTATTGGGGCATTCGGATGAATATCTTTCGCCAGATCGATGGCCTCGAACACACCTGGATACCAATAGGTCATGAGGGAGGTAACAAGGATGGCTGCCGGTTTTTGTACCTTTTTTAATTCTTCTATAAATACCTGGGGAGCTATACCGTAGCGACTGTAAGGTCTTTGGATACTGGAAAGCTTGGGAGGCTTTGGCACGGTTTGTTTCCAAAATTTCCCTGTTCCATATTTACGTCGTATGGGTTTCCGGAGATGAGCTATTTTTTCCATGGATGTATTGTGTACATCAAGGCAGTCTATAAGGTGTACCGAAAAGCCCTGTTCCCTTAGATAGCCGGCTAAATAGAGCAAGCCGAGTGGTTTTGCCCAGAGATCATAGGCAGCAAAATCATA
>CAZBBQ010000216.1:0-3347 GCA_964489745.1 uncultured Desulfobacteraceae bacterium | reverse complement strand
AATTCTCCATTCCCTTTGCATGTTTACTTTTGGGCCTTATTGGTTTCCCTCTTGGGTTAATGATGAGAGCAAAAAGAAGATCGTGGGGGATTGCCCTGAGTATTGTGATTTTTGTTGTGTACTATATTCTGCTATCAGCAGCGGATAGTTTAGGAGAAACAGGCACATTAAACCCTGTTATAGCTATGTGGATACCGAACATAGTTTTGGGGGTGGCCACATTTATCCTGTTCTGGCGGGCAACACAGGAAACATAGATGTTTGTAAGATTTTTACATGGGAAGCTCACCAGAAGGCGGACCCGCTGTATCTGCGCTCATCATGTCACAATATGGCCACTCTCCAGCAGTATCTGCGTTGCTTTTTCTAAGCCTTCTTCTCTTACCAGAAGGTAGTCAGTATCATAGGTTGATATGACAAAAATGCTGACGCCTGCCTCACAGAGCGGCATCGCGAGAGAAGCCAGAATGCCGGTAAGGTCGAAATCAAGAGGTCCAATTACCTTTAAACAACGCCATCCGGTTTCAGCTTTCCAATCTGCGGGCACAATTTCTTCAGATAGAACAACAGAAAGCTCATCACTGGTTCGTGTGATGGACCAAAATGGAGAATGAATAAGAAAGCTGGGGATTGGCTCATCTGGCAAAAGACGGCAGATCGCAAGCCGTTGTGGCAGAATAACAAGGGATAGATTTTTCACATTCACTTTATTTGCTGGCGAGAGGATTTAGGCGAACATGTCATCTACGATTGTTCCCTCTGCAACCTTGACGACTGGTCCGACCATTGAAATAGAGAAATCGTTAGAGACGGTGATTTCAATTGTCCCTCCGGGCATGTTCACAGCTATTTGAGAGTCGCACAAACCTAACTTATAGGCAACGGCTGCTGCCGCACTACTACTACTGCCTGAAGCCAGGGTATACCCTGCTCCTCTCTCCCAGATCTCGATTTTGATGGTTTTCCGATCACAAATTTTCATAAACTGGACGTTTGTGCGATTTGGAAAGCGAGGATCTTTTTCGATAAGAGGACCCCATTTCTGGGTTTCTTCTGCGCTGATCTCATCACGAAGTATAACGCAGTGTGGGTTCCCAATAGTGGCTGCACAAAAAAGAAGGTCCTGACCGTTTACAATGATTCTCTCGTTGAGAACCTCTCGAGGAGACCCCTCAACAGGTATCTTGCGACTGTCAAAACTGACTCTACCCATTTCAACAGTGACATTTTTTCCTCCTTTGTGCACGTGGGATATAACCTTGCCTCCTGCAGTCATTATTATAAATGGCGTTTCTTGAACCAACCCTTTATCCCAGAGATACCGGGAGAACATTCGTAAACCGTTTCCACTTTTTTCCGCCTCGCTGCCATCAGGATTAAATATGCGTAAGACAAAATCACCTTGTGGGGATAGAAATGGCCCAAAAAGAATGCCATCAGAACCAATGCCGTAATTACGATGGCAAATCGATCGAATCTGGTGTGAGGTTAGTTCATTGCCAACATCTGCAGGATCTAACACGATATAATCGTTTCCAAGTGCATGATATTTAAAGAATTTCATGGGCATAGCTTTCCTTTTAGGCTCCATCTGATGAACATGATCACCTGTCATGAGCAATGCTGACTGTATGTTAAGCAACACGTTATCAGAGAAGCAATGCTTAAAACAACATGTCTATATTGAGCGTGAGAAGGTTTCAAGTTGCTCATAGGTGAAATTTCCGCATATCCCTTGTTAATAAATCCAAAAGAGTCTATTGGAAGAGCGCACAATGTGACTCGCAGCATATAGTATCGATAGTTTGGGACGGCTGATACCAAGGTGATTAAGGGGTTGTTTGTTTTATTTCTTCAAACTCACCTGTCTGTTTATTTTTTCTCACATTATTCCAATGAAAACACTTACCGTTCATAGAAATATAAACCCCCTCAGGTAAAGCCTGAACAAATGCCAAGGAACTTCCTAAATTAAATAATCCATCAGAACTCCCAAACTTGTATGGCACCATTGCACCTGTTAAAATAATTGTTTTGTTGTTTATAGCATTGCCGAGAACTTTGGCAGTTTCTACCATTGTATCAGTGCCATGAGTAATGAGTATTCTATCTTCTTTTATTTTTTTGCAGGTTTCAAGCATATTTTTTCTATCAGCGTCGGTCATAGATAAACTGTCGACCATCATCAAAGTGTTTATATCAACTCGTAGCTTACAACGCCCCAGTCGTAGCATTTCAGGGAGATGCGTGTCTTTAAAAAACAGCTCTCCTTTAAGTTCATTGTACTCTTTATCAAAAGTGCCACCTGTGACAAGAATTCTTATTCTCATTATCTTTCCTTGCTCAGAACCCATTCTTCAAGAATGTTCGAATTTGCTCAAGGCTCATTCCGCCTAAACCTAGTTCATTTACCCCTCGACCTTGAGCCCAATAGTCGATGCGGTTAATGGTCCCAGAGAGATTGATGATGGCATCAGAGATCGGTGTAGGAATGTCTAAGAGTTTTCCCAGTGTAGAAAGAAGCACGAGGCCATACGGTACATCCTCGGTGACAAAGCGGTCCTGCATGGATGCGGGGCCTTTCATCTGGATACCCTCTTCTATGCTGTCTGCGCCGAAAGCCGCATCCAACGATGTGTTGAGAATACGATTATGGCATTCCTCTACCGTCTCTCCGAGATTGTATCCTCGGGCCTCGAGGCTGGCAAAGTGGTAAAGTTTAAGACCCAGCCGGTCAAGCAGTGCAAGACGCTCTTGTTCCAAGGCCTCGTAGACACGGGCAACAGCAGGTGTCATCCCCTCTTTATAGAGATAGAATTCACCCCCGGAATATTCGATTCGGGTCGCACTGAGGAGGGTCGCAGCTGGGTGAACGATGGGATTGGGATTGTTAATTGCCGCTTCAAGTACGTTCGCTGTCGGGACAATAGCCGGATAGACCTCCTGTAACCTGGCTATTGCTTCATCAGTACGGTGAGCAGGGAACACACCTGTGGGGAGGGTCACTGCCTCTATGTGTATAAGGACGTGACCGGGCTTAGCCAATCGTGCACCATACGGGAGAGTGCAGCACTCGCACAGCAGTATGTCTTTGTCCACACCTTGTGCCTTGAATATGTTGGCGAACTCCAGACTCCCACCTGAGCCGGGCATGAGAATGATGATCTGATCATCCTCCACATAAGGCGCACACGCCTCGGCCATAGTTTTGTGACCAAAGGCAGGGACAACAACAAAGACGATTTCAGCACCCCTGAGTGCAGTAGCGATGTCGGTTGTTACATGATGAACCGTGACGGTTTCCTTCCGCGATGGCCACTCGATGGTAATATGGCCTGTGTCGAGAA
>CAZBBQ010000215.1:0-3349 GCA_964489745.1 uncultured Desulfobacteraceae bacterium | reverse complement strand
AACCCTGCTATATTCCATGCACTCCTTAAGCCTGTCAAGAAATATATATAAAAATCGTCATTACTTAGGTTGCCAGGTTCAAGCCTGTCCGCCGGACGGCAGGCGAGGTTCACATTTCAGCCCTTCGGCTTCGCTCAGGGTCCCGAGCCTGTCGAGGGAGGATCAACTTAGAGTCATTAACCGTTGTCCATGTCAAGAGTCCTCAACCGGCTCATGAAAAACCCGCATTTAAAGGTTAATGGTTCAGCAAATAACCATTGAACACCGATTTATCGGGGAAGGTTGAACCTGTGTAGTTAAAATCTATGTTGATAAATTTACAAGGTATTGGTAATCTACAATGTGAATGAAGTTCCATATTTTAGGCAACTAAATTTGGAGGGAGGAAAAATGGCAATCAGGGTTATAATTACGAGGAAAGTGGCTACAGGTAAACAGAAGGATTTGTTTCCCCTTTTGATGGAGCTGCGATTAAAAGCTATGAATCAAAAGGGATATATTTCCGGGGAAACCTTGAAAGGGATTAGCGATCCAGACGAGTTTATGGTGATAAGCACCTGGAACAGCCTTGAAGATTGGAATGCCTGGGATAATAATCCAGCAAGAAAAGAGATTCAGGCAAAAATAGATGTCATTCTCAAAGAAAAAACAATTGCGAAGGCGTATCTTTATGGATAGGATTCATTTTATCAAAGAATCTTGATGAATCTTTGAATATAATCGTCTTTTAAACCCCACCATATTCGTTATGTTAAAAATTCTTTCCCGCTGTCAGTATACTACTGCTTTCATTTTTACTTAATTTAATGCGATCGGAGATTTTGCAGTTGACGCGTTTTAACTTAGGTGAGCTCAAATTAATTAAGTACTTCCCTGGTGTTGTTGGCAAGGTAACAGAGGAGCATGCCATCTACTATTTTGAAAATTGGGGGTTTGATATCTCTTTTGAAACACAGGTTGGAAGAGAGCTTTCAGAGTTCCTGATGGAATTTCAAGAATATAGGGACGGTTTCTGGACAGCTACTGTAGCAGGAGAGTTTGCAGGATCTATTGCCATAGATGGGCGTAATCAAAGCAGGGAAGGCTCACGCCTCCGGTGGTTTATTGTTACACCACGGTTTCAAAGGAGTGGAATTGGCAAAACATTGCTGAGAGAATCGATCGATTTTTGCAAAGAGGCAGGCTACAAAAGAATATATTTATGGACCTTCAAAGGCCTGGAATCAGCGCGGTATCTATATGAAAAAGAAGGATTTAGGCTTTGTGAAACTCATAAGGTAAGGCAGTGGGGTCAGGATATAGAAGAGCAGATGTTCGAATTAATCCTTTAGATTTTGCTAGGGAATTACCGTAAAAAAATATCTTTTATAAAAGCTGTAATTTTTCTATCACGTCTATATTTTTTTCATTCGGATTTATTTCAATTATTGTGATACCGGCCTTGAGAAGGAGCGCTGCTGTTACACCTAAACCGTATCCAGTATCTGTTTTACAATATGGGGTATTAAGGCCGCATGAGGGACTTTTATTTTTTAAAATTGCCGTTGTTGCGCCTGTTAATTGTGCCAGTTTAAGGCTTTCCCGGGCCCCTTTAATAAAGGCCTCTGTTACATCCTTTCCCAAAGAATTTATTACGCGGGCATGTCCGGAAAGGACTCCTTTTCCATCACCTTCAACAATGTAGGATGGTGCCCGGGGAGTGGATAAACCTCCTAACTGTTCAGGGCAGATAGGTATAAATTGAATTTCTTGTGCCTTTTCAATAATTTCTTCAGATCGGCTATGACCGCCATCATAACGGCACTTAATGCCAAGGAGGCAGCTACTTATTAAGATAGGCAAAACTGTATAACCTCAATCGTTACTATTAGGCAACCAAGGCACGAAGTCACTAAGACTAAAAAATTTAAAATTTAAAATTAGCAATTGATAATTGATAATTTTTCATTGACCATTTAATACCCTTTGTGCCTTGGTGATTTAGTGGCTGAGTAATTACCCTCAATCAATAAATTTCAGTACAGAATCGTTTGGCTTCCTTTCCTCTATCCACCCTATCTGGTATGCCTTTTCTCCTATTACCTGAATTTGTTGCATAATGTCCTGAACATCCTTTTCAGCAACGATAAGTATCAGACCGATACCATTGTTAAAGGTTCTTATCATCTCCTCTTCAGTGAGATTTCCCGCTTTCTTGATAAAGGGAAAGATGGGTTGCGGAGTCCATGATGATTGTCTGATCAACGCTTTGCAATTAGTGGGTAGAATCCTGGGCAGATTTTCTATAATCCCGCCACCGGTTATGTGGGAGATTCCATAGATATGAAAATTTTTTATAAGGGGTTTTATCGTTTTGGCATAAATCTTTGTTGGCTCGAGCAATTCTTCCCCAACTGTTTTTCCAAATTCATCGACATAATCATTTACAGACATTTTGAGGGTATCAAAAAATATTTTTCTGACAAGAGAATAGCCATTGCTGTGAAGTCCGCTCGAGCCTATTCCGATCAATCGGTGTCCAATTGCGATCTCACTGCCGTCAATGATCTGATCATTATCGACAAGTCCTACAGTGAATCCGGCAAGATCGTATTCTTCCTTGGCATAAAATCCAGGCATTTCAGCCGTTTCCCCACCGATGAGGGCACATTTAGCCTCTTTGCAGCCCCTCGCGATTCCCTTTATGATCTCTACTGCTATCTCACGGTTAAGTTTGCTCATTGAAAGGTAGTCCAGAAAAAAAAGGGGGGTTGCACCCTGTACAATGATATCATTGACGCACATGGCTACCAGATCTATCCCAATTGTGTCATGTTTATTGAGCATAAAAGCTATCTTTAACTTTGTGCCCACCCCATCAGTAGATGAAACGAGAATGGGTTTTTTAATATTTCGTAAATTAAGTGAGTAAAGACCGGCATAGCCTCCTATATCACTCAGAACATTCGATTTAAATGTCTTGCTGACTATGGGCTTGATCATTTCAACAAAATTTTTACCAGCGTCTATATCGACACCAGCATCTGCGTAACTATCTTTTCTTTTTTTATATGTCATGGTTTTAAAACCTCTATTAATTTATAGTAATATTATTGTCGCTCAGGTTGTCGGGTTCACCGTTCAGGGTTCACAGTTGACATTCATGCAATACGGCCTGGTCTGTGGCAAGAATCGGATGAACTCCTCACCTATCTTCAAATCGAAACCAAATACTTTAGATTGATAATTCGACAGTATTCTATCTCTCCGACCTTGAACCATGAACCTGGAACGTTGAACCTGAGTTACATACTGCTTACAATAGCATGCTATTCGCCAAAGGTGAAAAAATAAGTGAATCGGTACTTTT
>CAZBBQ010000214.1:0-3370 GCA_964489745.1 uncultured Desulfobacteraceae bacterium | reverse complement strand
CGAGTCAAAAGCACACATGGAGCCTTGCAAAAAAATCAAAAGAGTCAAACAGAGACTCGATCCTTTCACGCATTAAAAGTTACGGTGTAGTTTTCATTTTCCAAAGGTTTCATAAAGGAACTTTGCAGCATTCTCTGGACCATCCCACTTTGCAAGTTCATTTTGAAATTTTTTTACTTCTTCTTTAGCTATTGCATCGTGAAGTAGTTTCTCGATTGCATCAAGTACAGCCGATGCCGTGACTCTTTTTTTACTTAAACGAATGGCAAACCCTTTTCTCACGCACGCATCCAGGTTAGCTTGTTGTTCAGGGTGCATTCCTACTCCAACAATCGGAGTTCCTGACATACAGGCGTTCATAACAGTATTTTGGCCACCATGTATGACAGATATATCTGCCATTGGATTAACCTTATGCGCAGGCAAAAAACCTGTGACTATTACGTTGGATGAGATTTCAATGTTCATATCTTTTATGTGTGATTCGACCGGAGCAATGACACGATAAGGTTTATCTCTAAATCCTTCTATGATATCTGCAATAAGGCCTGGCTTCCCAGAGCTTCCCATGGCAAAATAAATAATTGGTTTGTCTTTTGGCATCTCAATTATTTCTCTGGGAATCTCTCTATTTAATCTGAACGGTAGAGGACCAATATAATGAAGATTCGGACGAATTTCAGTAAACTCCACCCATTCAGGTATGTCTGCTAAAAGAGTATAATCTCCCTCCAAAACTTCTATGAAATTATTAAATTCTCTTAATCCGTATTTCTTAGCCAAAATATTGAATGGTTTTGCAGGAAATTTCAGTTTAAGAACAAGATTGCTTATCCATCTGTTCAGCTGTTCTTCAGAAAAGAACCACCGAATGAAAGGATAATCTCTTCTATCTGGCAAGGTTTGAAGGCCAGCCTGATAATATTCCGTAATAGTTGTTGAGTGTAGGACATTGATTAAGGGAACACCTGCTGCTCTTGCTGACACCAGAACGCTCTGACACCATCCGGTAAGCACACAGGCAGGATTGATTTCTTTAAAAAATTTAATTTCATTTTCAATCCTTGGTTCCATTTCTTTGGCTGTAAAATAGCCTACCGTATTCAGGGTTTCACCGCTGAGTGCTTTTCTCACATGGGAAAGTTGTTTTTCAGAAAGACGAGGCTCCATTTTTTTGAGTCTGAAGCCTTCTTCTTCAATTAAGCTTTCATATGCTCCGCCGTAACTGAAGAAAACTATATTAAATTTTTTTCTGCAGGCTTTCCCAATTTCAATATGTCTGCCTGTTTCGGCAAGATTATACCCAGCTACTGCGAATACAATTGTTTTCATATAGCCTTCTTTTATATATCAACCTAACGCCTCGAATGAGCTGTTTCGAAAACGCCCTTAAGATAAGCAGAGAGCCTTACTCACCACCAAAACGTTATCGAAGGCAATGCGTTTAATGTACCGCGCGTTTTCGAAATCTGATCCATTCGGTTGTTAGGCATCCCCTTACTTTACAAAAATACTGATTCCTATCATAGAATTGAAACACAATGCGATTGCTCCCGTAAGGCAGGTGAATTTCATTTCTGTTTAACCTTACTAAAACTTAAACCAATCATCATCAAAAATCCCAACACACACAACCATGCAAAAACATCACCAATTTGAGAATAAATCGTGTTTATACCTTTTTTAGGAATGTCAGCAATCATAATCCTTTCTTCAGTTGTAAAATCATTCATTTGTGCCAAAACATTTCCATGATAATCAACCGCACTTGATAACCCATGATAATCCGCACGAACCATGGAAAAACCGTTCTCGATTGCCTTGAAAATAGGCATCCTTGCAACATATGGTGTGATTGACTCCCAATTATGATTTGGAATTAACATAATATCAACATGAGCCTTTCCAGCTTGGCGAACAAACGGTATGACATGTGTATCCTGACAAATAATTGTCGCAAGCTTTCCATATTCAGAATCCTGAATAAGCACCTTCCCATCACCGACAATATGATGATCACCTGGTGTTACATAATTTTTTAAGTATTCTGACACTTTCCCTGAAGGAGTAATCAAAAATGCTTTATTTTCATCAACAGTTCTGTCTTCTGAAAGCATATACATCCCCATCAACACATACACTTCTTCCTGTATTGCAAATTCACTACCCTTCGCAACATATTCATCTTCATCATAGTGGTATGCAGCTAAACCATTTTCTTGCCACATGATTATTTCAGCACCAACGCTTGCCGCTTTTTTGGAATCCTGTAAAAATTCATCAAGAGACCTCTTGAACAGTTTTTGAAGGCAAGGGACATCGCCTTTACATTTTTCCGCTTCGACATCCATATCAAATGATCTCGTGATTGCCGCGACACGAACAGTGTCTGAATCTGCAGGAAAGAACGTGAGATACGCTCCACCAAACAGCAATATGACAATAAAAATACCAACATAGAGCAAACTACCTTTCGTAATTTTTTGTAATGAAAATTTTTGTTCCCACGCCCAGTTGACTATTGATGCAAACCATGCAATCAAAAAACTAATACCCCAAATACCGGTAATAGAGACAAGTTGCATGAAGGGAAGATTCCCATATTGTGTATACGCAAGTGAAAACCAGCTATTTGCTGGAGGAAAGGACATCACGAATTCTATTGTGACCACGGCGAATGGAAATACGAGCGTTGAAAGAAACCCGTGTATTTTTGGAGATATCAATCTGTCAGCAAGATATGGTAGAAAAAACACAATTCCATAGACCAAACCAGATACAATGCTTACCCAAGCTGGCATTGCTGAATACAGACCATAGACCATAATGAGCCACGCGATACAATATACTGGGACCAATAATAGAAGCCCTTTACGTTTGCTTTGTGTTCGTAAAAACCGTATCAAGAACACTGGAGCAAGCCATGTTGCGATAGGAATAATCTTGAATATGCCATTTGAGAATATACACAATGCACATCCAATGAATAGCCAAAGATATGGCGAGTGTTCCAATTGTCGTGTTGCGTCTTTTTCTTTCATTTTTCCCACCCCACAAGCCTAAAACAGGTACTACCATCTACCACGTTGGAGAGTATCGTAAACGTAGCGCAGCAAACTTGAGATACTCTCAGAGCCCAAGCGAAACCGCCTTACATACATCGTTCATTGTCATATTTTGAGCATTCACTCCTCTTGCCATTCTGCCAATGATTATTTTCCCTTGTTTATCTACTCTCTACATTGTTTTCACTCTGTTATGCCTCATTTCTGTAAATATGCAGCCTAACATTTACATATACGGCAATTTTGCCTGATATCCTGATAGTAAATAGGCAAACAAGCAATTGTGCCTACATTCACTATTCAAT
>CAZBBQ010000213.1:0-3430 GCA_964489745.1 uncultured Desulfobacteraceae bacterium | reverse complement strand
GGCATAACCAGAAGGACGCTCCATAAAAAGCTTAAGCTGTATGGTGTTATGACCTGAGGCGTTTAATTGAATATAGGATTTCAGCTTTACTCATCTCGATCCAAATTTTACATAACATTGATGGATAATGCTTTCAGCCTTTTTCCGCAACTCCAGTGCAAAGCTGTCGTTATTATTGAGTGCGTTTTCAACTGCCGAAAGGATGTCATAGTAGAGGTTCCAGCTAAGGCGTTCTTTTTCATAACGCTGTTTGAGCATACTGTTTTCACCATGTACAAAATCAAGAGCGTTGGTGATACGTTTGGCACCTATTTTGATGAACTCAAATCCGTGATCTTGTTCTCCAGAAGCAAAGAACGATGCTGCCTTAAGCCCGAATCGTAAATAGGCAATAGATGCGGGAATCTTTGATATAAAGCAGCCTGTGAATGGATCGATTTCATCCTTTAACGTTGCAACATCGTTGGTGAGCGCCTTGGCATATGCAGAAAAGTAAAGTATACGGACATAGTCACCGACGATTTTGTTTATATATGCGGATTGGACTCCTTCCTGAGCACACACTTCCTTGTCGTGGCGCATGATAAGACCATCTTTGTGCACATACCTCAGCTTAGTCCCGGGGTTGGCTATTATAGACAGGATATAAGCCTGGTCTTCAGCTCGGCCGATAAAAGAGGGGGTAAAAGGCCGATAGCGACGCAAGCTATCGATGAGGATACCGTTTGTTCCTCCAGTTACGTGAATACGCTGAATGCATGTTTTTTTGCCATTGAGCTTGTTCTTCGTATAACGTGTCATCATTTCCGCCTCTGTCGAGAGCGCTTGTGGTAATGTGCTGAAGAAAATATATTCATCTGGTGAAAGGGAAAAGTTTGGAAATGGAACATCTGGAGTGAATAAGGATTTTTCGATGTCTTGTTGGTTAACCAGGGATCCTGCTATCATACCGAGTTCTAAAGGTTGTCCATGAGAATCAATGCAATGTGCTCCCCAAAGGGGTGTTTTTAAATGTTCAAAGGCGGAATTGCCTGTCTGTTTCACGAGCTCCTTTTGTGGAAATACCTGGTCAAGATCGATTTTAAATGTAGCCTTGATTTTCGGGTGGATAAAGATGCTCAAAAAAGCGGCGACAGCCTTCAGGAAGCTGTAGTGCCTGCCATATTCGCCGTCCACACCAAAAACACTCAGGAGTTCTTTTGCATCATTATGCCGCAGGTAATGCATGGCAGCAGGGGCGAGAATTTCATTAACTATTCGTTGTGTGTCTGTTTCTGTGAACACATAGACATTAATATTTTTTAGGCTCTGTGAGTGAACGAATAATTCTTCAAGGTACCTTTTTGCAATGTTTCGGATACCACGGTGGGTTACAGAAACGGATAATACACAAATAGGTTTTGCATCACATGACATAGTGCCACGATCGCGCTCAAACTCAAAGGCTGTCTCCAGACCTCGAAGGCCGTAAAGCACTTCGGTTTTCTCTGGATCTATCCCAAGCCGGATAGGATGGTCATAGGTAAAAACCTGGGGCTCGCTCATAATATTACGAAGCTTATTTTTTAAGGTGTTGCTGAGAGGGAGATCGTTTAAAGATTCCGATTTTGAGGGAATAGTGAGGAGCACATTTGAGGTGAAGAGTACCTGTTGAGCTGGATCGGTGATTGGGGTGGCATTGAGTTTTTCAATAGTCACCGTTCGTTTTGCTCGTAAGGCTTTTACACGCTGGTGTTTATTTGTGAGGATGTCATTTGCTTCCGGGAAAAATACAGACCATATCTTTTCTATTGTTTCTTCAGTTTTATTTAGATTTTTGTTATTTGACATCCACGTGGAGAGTGTTTTTAAACGGTGAGAAAAGTTTCGGTCATTTGTGCACACACTTTCGATTTCCCTATGAACTACGTCTATTCCATTTAGATAAAACGTAGCTATGTGCGCCCATTCGGAGGAGTCTTTCATGCGAGTAAGAAAACGTTTTGCCCGTTTTGATTCCGGGTGCTTACGGTCTGCAAGAGCTATGAGGAAAGCGGCGTTAAGTGACTGAGCAATACCAGCTTTGTCAGCAGGCTTTTCATCAAATTGCAGGGTAGGATCGAAAATAGAAAAGGTATCTTTCCCCCTTTTTGGTTGCAGTAATGTGTAGATAATGGATGTGAAATGTTCTTTCATTATTTCGTCCAAACGTTCTAAAGACCTTTTTCCTTTTTCTCCGTCACACAGTAGATGCCTTCTCCAGACCTAGCCGGGGAAAAGCACAAGTTGTCTGAAATGCATGCGGCCTTTCGTAGGTCGCCTGCTTTCCAGCGGTTGATCAAGTCGGGCTCCCGAATAAAGGG
This sequence comes from uncultured Desulfobacteraceae bacterium, assembly GCA_964489745.1. Taxonomy (GTDB): domain Bacteria; phylum Desulfobacterota; class DSM-4660; order Desulfatiglandales; family B25-G16; genus B33-G16. The sequence continues at coordinate 1,088 of CAZBBQ010000213.1, read as the reverse complement.
GCGGCACATAGAAATATAATCGGCCACTCCCTCGTCAATGAGTTGATCGGCTACATTGTATGATCTTATTCCGCCCACGAGGATTAAAGGCACATTTATTGCTTTCTTAAAGGATTGTGCCTCTTCGCGAAAATATGCCTCTTTATTTTTTGAGGTAATCCCTCTCCTGCTGGGACTGAACGTAGAGGAAGTCGGGAGTCCCCCGCTTAATTCTATACCATCAATCCCTCTCTGTGAAAGCATGGCGCCGACTCTGATTGAATCTTCCAGATTAAGCCCATTTTCAATGAAGTCCTGGGAATTCAGTTTCACGAGAATTGGATAGTCCCAGCCCACGACATTTCGGATAGTCTCAAGTACTTCAAGAAGGATCCTGGACCGATTTTGGATTTTACCGCCATACTCGTCGGTGCGACGGTTAAAAAATGGAGAGAGAAACTGGCTAAGAAGATACCCGTGGGCCGAATGGATTTGAACACCATCAAATCCTGCATCCTTGGCGCGCCTGGCTGCCTCCCCAAAGGAGTTGACCATCTCCTTGATATCCTGAATGTGCATCTCCTTTCGGGGTTTTTTTGAAAGTCCATCTATGTTTGATGGGGCCAGAGGAGTTTGTCGCGTGAGCTCAGATCGGGCATAAAAACCGGCATGTGCTAGTTGTAAGATGATTTTCCCGCCGCTTTCGTGTACTGCTTGAGCAATGGTCTTAAGGCCTGGGATAAGCTCATCCTTATAAATGCCAAGCTGCCATGGTCCTGCTTGCCCATCTTGTTGAACATATGCGTGGCCGGTGATAATGAGGCCGACACCCCCTTTTGCGAGATCGCTTATCAGATCAACCAGCTGAGGCGTGCTCGCACCATCATCAGTTGCCATTCCCGACCAGGTGGCGGATCGCACAAAACGATTCAAAATTTTCATACCGTTAATTTCGCTTGGTGTAAATAGTGTGGTCATTGTGTATTCCTTTTAATCATTTTTTAACGAGCGAATTTTTGCTTTCAATCGAAAAAGGTAAAGAGCATGATCTTTTATTGAACAATGAGTGAATCCATTCAAAGCCTGTTTTCATTCAGAGGGTGAAGCTG